>RHKR01000281.1:0-4453 GCA_008363265.1 Chlorobiota bacterium | reverse complement strand
TATGACATGGCACTTAACGGCGCGCGAACCGAGGAGAGATCGGCCATGGAGAAGGTTTACTTTCAGGCAAAACACCAGTTCGATCTTGCCTCGAAAACCTGGGACAGAATGCAGAAACTTTATTCAGAGCAACTCATCTCCGCGCAGGAGAGGGATGTGGCAGAGTTTCAGTACAAAGCCGCGCAGGAGCAGATGCTCGCCGCCGGCGCTAAGTTCGACCTCGTAATGGCAGGTGCCAGAAGCGAAGAAAAGGAGATGGCAAAAAGCAGCTTCATGCAGGCAGAAAGCGGCGTGAAGGAGGTTTTGGCTTATCAGGATGAACTTACAATAAAAGCCCCTGTTTCGGGTGAACTGAAGAAGAAGATCATCGACGCGGGTGAAATTGCCGCCGCCGGTTACCCTGTTTTCACAATAGTTGATCTGAGCGATGTATGGGTTACACTTCAGGTGAAAGAGACGATGATGGCTCAGTTCGAGAAGGGAAAAACGATCAAAGGAAAAGTTCCCGGACTCGGTAACAAAGAGTATGAGTTCGAGGTATTTTATATCTCCCCGATGGGCGAGTTCGCCAACTGGAAGCCGACAAATCAGAAATCAGACTTCGATGTAAAGACTTTCGAGATCCGGTTAAGACCGAAAGACAGATCGGTAAAAATCAAGCCCGGTATGACAGTAAACTTTGAAATACAATGAAAACAGGCGATAAACAAAGCTTCACAGATGCCACATACGAAGAACTGAGGCGGATAGCGGGGACTCGTTCCCTGCTCCTCGTCTCGGTTATCATCCCGCCGGTGCTCTTTTTCTTCTTCGCGTTCCTTTATCAGAGCGCGCTGGTAAAAGGGATTCCGGCGGTGGTGATAGACGGCGACAACAGCGCCACTTCGCGCATGGTGGTAACATGGTTCGCCGCGTCACCCTCTTTCACCCTCCTCGATGCCCCCGCGACGGTTAACGAAGGAAAGGAAATGCTGCTGAAAGGGGAAACTGATGTGGTGGTTTACCTTCCGCCCGGGATGGAGCGCGATATCAAGAAAGGGAAGCAGGTTCACCCCTTGGTATTCGCGAACGGACTGAATGTTATAAAAAGCAATTATATAATGAACGATGTCACAAAGATATTTAAGACCCTGTCGGGTGGTGTACTGCTTAAGAAATTCCGGTCGGGCGGGATGTCGGAGCAGGCGGCAATGGACGCGATCAATCCCGTAAGGTACGATATTCAGACACTTTACAACTCAAACTACAGCTACCTCGATTTCCTCGTCCCCGCGCTTTGTGTCTTTACGATCTTCATGTCGAGCGCTCTGGCGGGTGCAACCGTGTTCAACTTCCGTGAAGATGACCGTGAAGCGGGTAAGCATCCGGTTAAGATATTCGCGGCGAGGTTCATTCCACACGCCGTGGCGGGGATTCTGAATGTGGGAGTGCTTGTGGCATTGATCTTCCCTCTTTTTGGGATAACCCTGAGGGGGAGCGCGACCGGGTTATTTATCTTCACTTCACTTTTTGCCGTTTCCTCCCTTCTTCTGGGGATGGTGGTATCGTCGGTTATCAGAAGCAGGATGCTCGCGGCACAGATGATCCTCTTCTTCACCACACCCGCGTTCGTTTTCAGCGGACTAACTTATCCCATCTGGGCAATGCCGGGGCTGCACAGGGTTTTCGCGCAGGTAATTCCCTATACCCATTTCCTCGAGGGGTTCATCAGGATATATCTGATGGGTGACCCCGTATCGGGCGTTGGGTACTCGCTGAACTTGCTGGTTGCAGGGATACTGATCCCCTCGGGTCTCGTGATAGCCGTTAACCGGTTAAGATTCGTGATCTCTGAAAGAAGGAGAGTGAAATGAGAAGCAGATTTGAAGGTTTCATGGCGATCGTAAAGAGGGAGATCGTAAGTTTGTACAAAGACCCTGATATAAGAATACTTGTGCTGATCGCCCCCCTTTTCTACTCGATATTCTACGCCTCGATCTACCTGAACAAAACCGAGTCGGATATCCCTATCGCGGTGGTTGACGGGTGCGCTTCAACCCTCTCGCGCAAATACATCAGCGACCTGAACGCGCATCAACTGATAGAGGTTACCGCCACTCCAAGCGACATTTCAGTAGCTGAATTGCTGCTTAAATCGGAAAAAGTGCAGGGAGTTATCGTTATTCCGAACGATTTTGAAGCGCAACTGAAGGCAGGGAAACATTCCACGGTAAAAGTGGTACTGAACACCCAACGGTTCCTCCACTCGAACGACATCAACAAGGCCGTGAACGAGACCGGATTTGAGTACGCTGCCGAAAGCAGAAGGAAGATCTTTGCCCTGAGGGGTGTTCAACCCGCCCTTTCGGAGGAGATGATCGAGCCGGTAAAAGAAGAGCTCAGGTTCCTCTTCAATCCCGTGATAACATATGGTGATTTCCTGATCCCCGGGATATTGATGCTCGTACTTCAGCAGACACTCATTCTTGGACTCGGGATGTCGATGGCCAAGGAGCGGCAGGACGGACACCTCGGTCGCTGGTTTGAGAACGCCAGATACAGTACCTCGGCAGCCCTCACCGGTAAAACCGCGGTATATTTCGTGATATTCACCACTTATGCCTTTTTCTTTATCTCGTTTCATTTCAGTTTTTTCAGTATCCCCGTTGCCGCCCCGGTAATGGAGACGCTCGCGATGACCGCGCTCTTCATTTTCGCCAATCTCTCATTCGGCGTGCTCGTCGGGTCATTCTTCCGTGAAAAACTCGGCGTGCTGCATGTTATCGCGTTCACTTCGTACCCGGTTTTCTTCCTCACCGGCTACGCCTGGCCCGATGTGGCGTTCCCCGAAGCCTTAAAACTCCTCGGCGACATCTTTCCCCTAAAACCGTTCATCGCCGCCTTCATCAAAACCTACCGTATGGGTGCAGATATCTCCACCGTCATCCCCGAACTGAGACACCTGTTTATTCTGGCAGTGATGTACTCACTCCTTGCGTATGGAAGAATGAGAAAAGTGTTTAAGAAATGTGAGGTAGCACGGCTGAAGGATGAGGGCTGAAGGATGAATCATGAAGGCTGAGGGCTGAAGGATGGGGGCTGAAGGATGAAATAAATGGCACAAACCTCCGGGGGGAGGGATGACCTAAGAAAAAGCGCGGAAAAGAATTCACGGAGGTCGGAGCGTGAAAGGGAAAATGTGTCTGAGCGAAGCGAGTTATTTTCCCTTTAGCGACGACACCGGGGATTCAGCGCTTTTTCTTCAGTCTTGATCTTTTGGTTCTTTTCCATCAAGGGAAAAGAACAAAGAAATACAAGAGAATTAAGTAACTTTAAAGTCGCATTTTACTTAATTAGTACAGACTTGTAATGAAGAAGCACGAAGCCAAAGCACGGAACATAGTTGTTAAAGGCGCGAGAGAGCACAACCTAAAAAATATAGATCTTGAGATCCCGTCCGGGAAACTGGTGGTCTTCACAGGAGTGAGCGGATCGGGAAAATCATCCCTGGTTTTTGACACAATTTATGCCGAAGGGCAGCGGCGGTATGTGGAGTCACTTTCATCATACGCCCGCCAGTTCCTTGAGAGGATCAACAAACCCGATGTCGATCTGATCACCGGCATCGCCCCCGCGGTATCGATCGAGCAGAAGACCGTCTCGAAGAACAACCGCTCCACTGTGGGCACCACAACAGAAATTTACGACTACCTCCGCCTCCTTTTCGCGCGTATCGGCAAGACCGAGTGCTTCGTTTGCGGCAAGGAGGTTAAACGCGCTTCAACAGCCACCGTTACCGACTTCCTCGAATCACACGACGACTCAGGGAAGTGGTTCCTTGGATTCCCGATGCACGACCATGAAGGCCGGAGTGTCGCCGAGGAGATCGACCTGATCAAAAAACGGGGTTTCTTCCGCGTCTTCTTCAACGATGAAATGCACGAACTTGGCGATAACCCCACCCTCCCCGAGGATAAAAAAGCGATCACCGTTATAGCCGAGCGGTTCAAGATCCGCAAAGGTGAAATGCGTGAACGCCTCGCCGACTCGATCGAAATGTGCTTCAAAGAAGGTGAGCAGCGGCTTCGGTTGATAGAGATCAGTGGTGAGTATCGAGTAGCGAGTAGCGAGATCAGTGGTGAGATCAGTGGTGAGTTACGAGTAGCGAGTAGTGAGATCAGTAGTGAGAGTGGGGACTCCACCCCAAACACCAAACACCAAACACCAAACACATCCTCACCACTCACCACTCACCACTCACCACTGATTACCGACTTCAACCAATTCTACGAATGCTGCGGCATCCGTTACGAGGAGCCCGAGCCGAGATTCTTCTCGTTCAACAATCCGTTCGGGGCTTGTCCCGTATGTCAGGGATTCTCGAAGATGTACGGTATCGATATGAACCTTGTGGTTCCGAACGACAATCTTTCGATCGTGAACAACGCGATCGCGCCGTGGAAGAGTCCGAAAT
>RHKR01000280.1 GCA_008363265.1 Chlorobiota bacterium | reverse complement strand
AACTGTGGCGCCCCGTTTCCGTGTACCGGCAATCGGCATTACTTCAACCATTCCATCTTTAACTTTAACGAGATTCTCGGGTGAAGTGCCGATTATGGTTAGTCCGTCGGAGAACTCCAGGAAGTACATATAAGGTGAAGGATTGATCATCCTCAGCGCGCGGTAGACACTGAAAAGATCACCCGTGTAACCGGCAGAGAATCTTTTCGAGAGTACAATCTGAAAAATATCGCCATCTACAATGTTCTCTTTGCATTTTTCAACAAGTTCGTGGAAAAGGGGGTCTTCGATGCTTACAGCCACATCCCTGTTAAAAGAGAACCGCGAGGAGTAGTGCGGGTCTTTCCTAAGTTCACCCTTGATCTCCCTGATCTTTTCCTTCGCGCCCTGGTAAGCAGTAGCAAGGTCGCCGGAGGGGGTAACAGAGGCATTCGAAATTATTATGACCTGATGCTTATAGTGATCGAAGGCGATAACCGTTTCATAAATTCCAAGGATCGAGTCGGGCAGCCCGTCACCATCACCAGGATGTTGCACCCTTTGTTCGATCAGTGAGATGTTCTCGTAACCGATGAACCCCACGGTACCACCGGTGAATGAGGGGAGTTCGCGAAGCGCGGGATGCTTACGGGTGTGAAGGTCTTCCTTAAGGTGATCGAATATGTTCTTCCGGAGTTTGGTTGTCTTTCCGTTCTCCTTTATCTCAAGTTCCAGCCCCCGGTTGGAGATCACATTTACCGGATCGACACCGATGAAGGAGTAACGCCCAAGGCTCTCCTTCCCCTCGACCGTCTCCAGAAGAAAGCTTTGCCTCCCCTCTTTTCTCAGTTTCAGATACGCAATAACCGGGGTGAAGAGATCGGCCGTCATCTTCTCATGGACGGGGATATAGTCGTATTCAACCGCCAGTTCTGTAAATTGTTCAAATGTCATTTTTCTTCTCTTTTTGCTCTTTTGCAACTTCTGATCAAAAAAAAAGCCCTTCTCGGTGAGAAGGGCTTTTAATATATTTCCCGTTAAAACGGGACTAAAAAACATATCACCGGGTACTCATTGGGGGAGGTGCCACCACCACCAATTCGACCGGAGGCCGCAAGCGACTGCTGATATGCTGTTCTGTTTTTTCAAATTCATGCTGCAAAATAGGAGAAACACCCTATTCGATGCAAGTGGAAATTTTTTCTTTCACGCTGAAGATGTCAGCCATTTACCCGGTTATGGGACCACTGAACACACTTTTGGCGGAATTACACTAAAATCACCTATATTTCATGTTGCTAATAAATGAAATTATAACTATAACAATGGGGTTCTTTATTCATTTTAACAAAGATCAATTCTGTGGCCCACGCGGTTCCCGGGCCTGATTATTCACTTACGCGGAGATATCTCTATGAGATACATAAAACTTTTACTCCCCCTCATCTTCTTCCTCCCCGCATTCGCGCAGGAAGCATCGATCCCCGATTACTCAACCACCCCCAGAGACCAGGTACCCAGTGAGTACAAATGGAAAGTCTCCGACATGTACGCCAACGACCAGCTCTGGAACAACGACAAGGCAGAAGTGGCCACGCTACTCGGGCAAATTAAGAAGAACTCAAAAACCTGGACAACTGCCCCTGCAGACATGCTTGAAATGCTTAAAGCCGCCGACAAGCTCCGCCTTAAAATGTACCGCCTCTACAGCTACGCCAGAAGGCAGTACGACATGGAAATGTCGAATCCGAAATTCAACCAGATGAAAGGTGAGATCCAGGCCTTGTTCGTGGATGCCTCACAGCAACTCGCATTTATGAACGACGATCTCCTAAAGATGGATGAAAAAACCTTAATGGGCTATTTCGATAAGGAAAAAGGGCTCGCCCCTTACAAATTCGGCATTGAGCAGCTCCTCAGATCAAAGAAGCACATGCTCCCCCTCGCTGAAGAGCAGTTGCTTTCGCTTACAGGACTCTATTCATCCAACGTTTCAGAAGCCGCTACAATTCTTAATGATGTGGATATCCCGGCTCCGACCGTCACTCTTACCGATGGAACACAGGTAGAGCTCAACTACGCGAACTACTACAAGTACCGCGCCTCCAAAGTACCCGGGGACAGAGCCATCGCGTTTCGCAGCTACTGGAAGAACCATAAAAAATATGAAAACACCCTCGCCGTACTCTTCGACGCCGGGATGAAAATGGACCTCTTCAACGCCCGCGCCAGAAAGTTCGCGAGCTGCCTCCAGGCACGCCTCTTCCAGGATAACATCGACACAACAGTATATTACAACCTGATAAATGAAGTGAAAAACAACCTCCCTTCACTTCACAAATACCTTAAGCTGAAGCAAAAAATGCTCAGCCTCCCGACCCTGAAGTATGAAGACCTCTGGGCCTCCGCCGTTAAAAGCGTGACGAAGCTTTATCCCTATAATGAGGCAAAAGATATCGTTATGAAGTCGCTTGAAGTGATGGGCCCCGAGTATCAGGATGGCCTCAAACAGGCATTCAATAACGGCTGGATAGATGTGTATCCGAACAAAGACAAGGAAAGCGGCGCCTACTCCGATGCCCTTTATGATGTGCATCCCTACATTAAAATGAACTACGACGGCGAGTACAGCAACGTTTCAACCCTGACCCACGAGCTTGGCCACGCGATGCACTCATGGCTAACGAACAAGAACCAGCACTTCACAAACTCGAATTACACAACATTCCTTGCTGAGATAGCCTCCACATTCAACGAAAACCTCCTGATGGAGTATCTCCTGAAGAATGAAACTGATGACAACCTGAAACTCTTCATCATCGACCAGTTCCTTGAGAGAGCCCGTCAGACGATCTACCGTCAGACCCTCTTCGCAGAGTTCGAACTTGCCATGCACCAGCAGGTCGAGAAAGGTCAGACACTGACTGCTGAATGGCTGAACAACAAGTACCTCGAACTTACCCGCACTTACTACGGACACGATAAAGGCGTTACCCTCGTCGATGATTTCATCGAAGTTGAGTGGAGCAAAATACCCCACTTCTTCTACAACTTTTATGTGTTCCAGTACTCAACCGGATTCGTATCCTCGATGGCTCTCTCAGAGAACGTGATCAGCGGTAAAACGGGTGCCGTCGACAAATACCTCGGTATGCTGAAGGCCGGAAACAGCGACTACTCAATAAAACTCCTCCAGAACGCCGGAGTTGACATGACGACATCCGACCCCTACAAAGCAGCCTTCAAACGCTTCGATGATCTCGTCACCGAAATGGAGAAGATCTACGACCGCGTTAACAAAAAATAACTCAACCCTTTAAAACAGAAGAGCCGCTTCCCATCCCGGGAGGCGGCTTTCATACATCAGACTTCATACTTCATACCTAAGAAGTTGGCACCTCCACAATAAAAGAACTTCCTTTTCCCGGCTCACTGATAATATCGAGTCTTCCCCCGTTATCCCTGATAAAATCGCGGCTTACGGAAAGGCCCAGCCCAGTCCCCTTCTCATTCGCCGTACCGTAAGTGGAAATGGTACCGCTTCCGTACAAAATGTTTCTGATCGTATCTTCCGACATTCCCACACCCCTGTCCTCTATTGTAACCCGGTAAATCTCACCAAGGTACTCGCCCCTTACAACTATCTCACCCCCCTCGAACGAAAACTTGATCGCGTTCGTCAGAATATTCCTCAAAACTGTCGAGATCATCTCCCTGTCAGCGAACACAACATCGGGTCTCCCGAACTCACCCCTGACTACGATCCCCTTAAGCTCCATATTCAGCATCGCCGCCTTCATAACCACCGTGGCCACTTCCTCCATCCCGAAAAACACAGGTTGCGGCTTCAGCATCTCCCTCTGCTGGAGAGCCCATGACGTAAGATTGTTCACCAGATCAACCAGTTTCACGGACGAGCCAAGTATCTTCTCGGTAAGATCCGAGATCTCCCGGTTCCGCATTCCATCCGCCTCATCCTTTAAAAGCTCTGAAAAACCGAGAATACTGACGAAAGGCGACTTCAGATCATGCCCGATGATCGAAAACAGCTTCGTCTTCGTCTCATTAGCCAAAGTGAGTGCCTCATTGCTCTTCTGAAGCTGCAAATTGATCTTCCCCAACTCATCATTACTCACCTGGAGAAGTCTCCCCAGCCTCTTCTGCCTCAAAAACAAAAACCCTATGGAAGCTCCACCCCCCAGGAAGAAAACCACCAGGATAAGAAGCACGAGAGTCGTCCTGTTCCTCTCCTCCAGAATGCTCTCCAGATACTCCTGCCTCTCCTTCGACCTCTCAATCTCATACCTGATCCGCATCTCACCGATCGCAGTAAGGGCCCCCTCGCTCAGGATCGAATCCTTAAGTTCAAGATGGCGTGTCAGATAATTATTTGCCTCACGGGCATCACCCCTCTTCTGAAACAATATTGACAGTTCAAAGTAAATATCCCTCAGGATGACATGGTATCCACCCGAGTTTGCCAG
>RHKR01000279.1 GCA_008363265.1 Chlorobiota bacterium | reverse complement strand
GGGCTCGTAAGGAAGATGCCTGTTACAGCCTTTGCGGGAATTGCCGCGGCACTCTCAATGTCAGGAGTTATCCCGTTCGTTGGATTCATCGGGAAAGAGTATTTATATGCCACGGCCCTGGATGGGGTGCCAATTCTTTTTCTGTTGGTATTATTTACCGGAGTGGCAATGGTTTATTCAGCCATTCAGGCGGGTATTCACCCCTGGTTTGGAAAAGGGAGTGCAACGCCGAAAGAGCCGCATGAGGGCGATTTTACACTTTACACAGGCCCCGCTGTTGCATCGGCCGGAAGTCTTCTCCTCGGTCTGTTCGCGGCGATGATCCTCTCACCTCTATCGGGTATGGCTGTTACATCGATCGCCGGGGTTGAAACCAACATAAAAACCGGTCTGTGGCACGGCTTCAATGCGGTTTTTGTGCTTAGTCTTGCCACCATTGCGGCAGGTTACGGGCTCTACAAGATGAGGGAGAAGCTGTTCCTGCTTCCGGCGGTTTACGGTCCGCTTGAGTATCTGATGCCCTCCAAACTGTACGATAAGGCATTGAGATTGCTGGTAGCCACATCCAAATGGCAGACAGGCTTCTTCCAGAACGGCTATCTCAGGTATTATATAATCACAATTTTTGTAACCGCGCTCGCGCTGGCCGGCGGGTATTTTATTTATCACCTCGACCTTTCTGATATCAGTATCGATACTTCCCTCGAACTTCACGAGCTTTTCGTTGGCGTTGTTATAGTTTCGGGTGCGGCAATTGCCGCCACGGTAAAGAGCAGGCTGTACGCGGTTCTCGGACTCGGCATGACAGGGGCCGGCGTGGCGATCATATTCATAATGTACGGTGCTCCCGATCTCGCGCTCACTCAGTTCGCGATCGAGACACTATCGGTAATACTTTTTGTGCTGGCGATCTACAAACTCCCGGGATTTTTGAAAATATCAAACAAGGGCTCGAAGATCCGCGATCTTGTGATAGCATCCTCGGTTGGCATTTTTGTCATACTGCTGATCCTGGCTGTTTACTCTGTAGATAACAGCACACTGCTCAAAGATTATTTCGCGCAGAACAGTGTTCCCGGCGGTATGGGCAGGAATATCGTGAACGTCATACTGGTTGATTTCAGATCGATCGATACGATGGGTGAGATAACGGTACTCGGAATTGCCGCTCTGGGAATTTACGGACTCGTAAAACTTGTACGGAAGGAGGGATGATGCCGAGCATAATTCTTCGTACAGCGATCCGTGTGATAATCCCCGGGCTTCTGATATTCTCACTTTTCCTTCTCTTCAGAGGGCACAATGAACCCGGCGGTGGATTTGTCGGCGGACTTGTAGCCGCGGCCGCTATAACGCTCTACACCCTGGCATGGGGAGTGAAAAAGGCGGAAGAGATGTTCCGTGTTCAGCCGCAGACCGTGATCGCCACCGGACTCCTTATCGCTTTTCTCGCGGGTCTCCCCGGATGGTTCATTGGTGGTGAGTTCATGCAGGGTGTCTGGCCCGGACTTGTGCTCCCGGTTCTCGGGAAGGTTGGCACACCGGTTATATTCGATATCGGGGTCTATCTTCTTGTTACCGGCATGGTTGTTAAGGTAATATTCACCCTTGCGGCAGAGGAGGAAGTATAATGGTATTTCTTCTCGCACTTGTAACAGGCATTCTCACAACCGCGGGTGTTTACATGATCCTGCGGAGGAGTTTTGTAAGGGTTATACTTGGACTCGCGTTCATCGGTCATGCCGCGAACCTGCTGATCTTCACAGTTGGCAGGATCACTGAAGGGAAGGCGGCTATTGTGCCTGAGGGTTTATCAGCGATAAAAGAACCATTCGCTGATCCGCTTCCGCAGGCGTTGATCCTGACAGCGATAGTAATCGGTTTCGGCGTGCAGGCGTTTCTGATAGTGCTGTTCAAGCAAAATTACAAGAGTATCGGTTCCGATGATCTTGATGACATGAACACAACAGACAGGTTGGGGCAGTGATGAAAGTTTTAGCGATTCTTCCGGTTCTGATCCCGTTCCTGGCTGCCATCCTTACCCTTTTCTTTGGGAAGAGGATCATGGCTCAGAGGGTGATATTCTCCGTTTCGTCGGGCCTGGTGTTGCTGGTCTCATTCTTCCTGCTGGAACATGCTTTCAATACGGGTGTATACTCTTTCCAGGCCGGAGGATGGGAAGCGCCGTTCGGAATTTCATTCGTGGTTGATAAATTAAGTGCCATAATGATCGCTATTTCGGGGCTGATGGCCTTCGCGTCATCTTTCTACGCATTTGCCACCATCGACAAAGAGAGGGAGAAGTTCGGGTTTTACACCCTCCTTTCGACTCTTTTCATGGGTATCAACGGCAGTTTTCTCACAGGCGACATTTTCAACCTGTATGTCTGGTTCGAGGTGATGCTGATGTCATCTTTCGTACTGATAGCCCTTGGCGGAACGAAACCCCAACTCGAGGGGGCGGTCAAATATGTGACTTTGAACCTGATCTCTTCAACATTTTTCCTTATCGCGGTCGGAATCCTGTACGGAATGGCCGGTACGCTTAATATGGCTGACCTGGCAGTTAAAATACCCGCTCATTCTGACGGATGGCTGACGACGACAGTGGCGCTGCTTTTTCTGATCGCTTTTGGCATAAAATCGGCGGTGTTCCCCCTCTTTTTCTGGTTGCCTGCTTCGTATCACACGCCTCCGGCGGTTGTTTCAGCGGTTTTCGCGGGAATGCTTACCAAAGTGGGGGTTTACGCGATGATAAGGGTGTTCACACTGATATTCAGTAACAATCCTGGAGTTACTCACAGTGTGATCCTTGTTATCGCGGGCTTCACAATGCTGGTGGGTGTGCTCGGTGCGGCGGCCCAGAACGATATCAGGCGGATACTTTCGTTCCATATAGTCAGTCAGATCGGCTACATGATCATGGGTTTGGGTCTCAACTCAGCCTTGGCGGTGGCGGGAGCGGTTTTTTACATCATCCACCATATCGTAGTAAAAACCAACCTTTTCCTCATTGGCGGCGTGATAAAAGAGATCAGAGGCACATACTCACTTGAGAGGCTCGGCGGGGTTTACAAGAAATATCCACTGCTTGGTCTGCTGTTTCTTGTGCCTGCCCTGTCACTGGCGGGAATTCCGCCACTTTCAGGGTTCTGGGCGAAGTTTTCACTTGTTAAAGCAGGTTTTGAGGCGGAAGCATGGTTCATAACCACCCTGTCACTCTTTGTTTCGATCCTTACCCTCTATTCGATGATGAAGATATGGAATGAAGTATTCTGGAAGGACACCCCCTCTGAATTTGAAGTAACCGACAGATATTCAGAGTTTTCAACAGGAAAAAAAGTGTTGCTTATCGCACCGGCAGTGGTACTTGCCCTGGTAACAATTATGATCGGATTTTATACCGGACCATTCTTTGATGCTGCAGCGGGTTCAGCAAGTGAACTTTTGGACAAGACCGGTTACATCAACAGTGTGTTGAGGTTGAAATGACGGCTAAATTCGCTCTTCACCTCGCGCTCTCCCTGTTGTGGATGTTTCTATCAGGGAATTTCGGCTTCATCCCGTTCGTTGAAGGGGCTGCTGTGGGTATGGGCATAATGTTCCTCCTCGATCCCGTGCTCGGTTCAAAAAGTTACATCAAGAAACTGGTAAAAGTGATTGAACTGATCCTCTTCTTCCTTTGGGAACTGGTTGTCTCAAATATTAAAGTTGCGGCTGAAGTGCTGACTCCCCGGTTCATTTCGGAGCCTTCGATCGTGGCAATACCCCTTTCCGTCAAAAGCGATATTGAAATAACCCTGCTCGCGAACATGATAACCCTGACGCCGGGTACATTAAGCATTGATGTGTCGCCTGACAGGTCAGTACTCTACGTCCACCTGATGTACGGTAGTGAGCCCGACAAAGCAATACAGGAGATAAAGAACGGTTTCGAGCGAAGGATCATGGAGGTGTTTGCCTGATGTTTCTCGAGTTTGCGATCGATTTTTCACTCGCGGTACTTGGCTTAACGATCCTTCTCGCGATCGTACGACTGGTGAAAGGTCCACACACTGCCGACCGTGTTGTTGCTGCCGACCTCACAACATCCGTAGCGATTGCCTTTATCGCGATCTATTCCATCAGAACAGGTGAAACCTGGATACTGGATGTTGGACTCATCCTCGGTTTCGCGGGATTTCTCGGAACTGTAGGTTACGCCTATTATTTACAATTGAGAGGGAAGAAATGAGCGAGATTTTAACAGGCATCTTCCTGATCCTCGGAAGTTTCATTGTGCTTCTCGCAGGTCTCGGTGTGGTTAAAATGCCCGATATCTACACGAGAATGTCAGCCACTTCAAAGGCCTCAACACTTGGCGTTTCAATCATACTGATCACCACAGGTTTCTTTTTCGGCACCACCGTTTGAAATTTGTAACGCAGGGCGGGCCGGGTGAGCGCGACCACAATGGCGATGGAAATGAGCACCTGGCTTATC
>RHKR01000278.1 GCA_008363265.1 Chlorobiota bacterium | reverse complement strand
AAAGCAACTATATAAATATCATAAAGTGAATCACCGCCCATATTACCATCCGATGGCGGAACGGGATATTTCAGGAAGTTGACCTCATATTCCCAGGCAGAATCGAGGGCGATGGCCAGACTGTCGGGTGAATAAGCGGGTTTTTCGAAACCTGCCTTGTCGAAGTGGATCCTGAATCTCTTCTTTGGGGAGACGATGCTGGTATCCTTCACCGGTCTGGCTGTTAGAGCCTTTAGCGTCGATTGCTGATCCGGTCTCAGAGCGTTGAAATGGATCATTAATGGTGAAAGAGATGGTAGGCCGCATTTCTGCTTTATTGTACCCGGTTGTCCATCGGGAAGTGCGCCTGATCTGAGGGTCACATAATTGTTAAAAATTGAATCGAGATCGGGGGTGGATTGTGAAAAGAGCGCGGAGGTTAATAAGATCAGTGCTGGGAGGAGTTTTTTCATTTTCCTTTATCCGGTATCTCCGGTTAAACCGCGCTATTTGTTGCGGTTCGCCAGGCGCTGTTCGCGTCGGAGACCCGCGTCAACAAAGCGGCGCTTCTCTTCCTCGGTTTCGGGAACAACTTTGGGGGCCGGCTCCGGTTTCCCATCTTTATTTATGTTCACGAAAGTGAGGTAGGCGCTGTTGGTGTGTTTCTGCTCTGAAGAAGTGAAGTGCTGTGAGAATATCTTTACCCCGACTTCGAGTGAAGAGGAGAAAACCCTGTTAACCGAGGCTTCGAGGGTGATAACTTCACCGAGTTTTATCGGGTGGTGGAAGTCGATCTTGTCAACCGAGGCGGTCACGCAAACGCTTTGGGCGTGCCTTCCGGCAGCAAGCGCGGCACAGATATCGATCCAGAGCATCAGTTGCCCGCCGAGCAGGTGCCCGTGTGGGTTGGTGTGGTTCGGAAGAACCAGCTCGGTCATGATCACCTGCGATTCGCGTACCGGTTTTTCCGTCACGGCTTCGCTGTCATTTGTGGCATTTTGAGGAGGTCTTCCCTGATCTGCTCAACTTTTGCCGTGTTGGGGTTTCCTTTGTACCTGCTGAGGAACAGTTCCGATTCCTTCAGGGCTTCTTTAAATCTTCTTCTGTCGACGAGGAGGAGGAGTTTATTGTAAGTAGCTTCAGAGCTGTATTTGGAATCATGATATTTTTCAACCACGAAGCCGTAATATTCTATCGCGGCGCCTTTCATCCCCATGTTTTCATAGGTAACAGCGTTCGAATAGAGCTTTTCGGCGAGTTTGTCGTTAAGTTCGGCGATCTTTCTCTCCGCCTCTTCAACTTTTGGGTCGGTGGGGAAGAAATTGATGAAAACCTGGAACTCTTCGATCCCTTTTTCCGAATATTTCTGGTCGAGAGTGTAGTCGGGCGACAATTCGTAATAGCAGTCGGCAAGCATGAACTGAGCATCCTTAATGTAGTTGCTGGCCTTCAAAGTGTTTATCAGCTTGCTGAACTCGTAGGCTGCCATCAGGAACTCTTCCCTTTTGAAGCGCGACATCGCCAGGTAATACTGAGCATCGGCCGCGATCGTTGAACCGGGGTACTGGATCAGGATGCTCTCAAATTCGGCTATCGCGTCGAGATACGACTCATCCTCATAAAGCGACATAGCGTATTTGAAGCGCTCTTCGGGTGTCATCGCTGACCTGTCGATCTCAAACGAACATCCGGACAAAAATATCAGCGCGAAAAATGCGCTTACTGCTAATTTCTTCATTCTCTAATTATTTTTTGACCAATTAACAAATTTACGAAATGCCCGGAAGGTGGGAAAGGGGATTATTTAGTGGTTAGTGGTTAGAGGTTAGTGGTTAGTGGGATGCCGTGAATGGTTAATTTTTTAGAGTGTGATCGGGAGAATTGATTTTAATAACTTTGAGGAGGCAGGATGGTGTTTTTAATCATTTATTTATTGAGGCTCTGATGCGGTTGAGATCGCTGTTAACGGCGCTGGTTTTAATGTTTTCTTTACAGAATTTTGTCTTTGCCCAATGCTCTGACGCGGGCGTGTGCTCGATCGGTGGACACACTGAAGAGGCGCACACGGGGAGTGTTACAATCGGATACACCCTGGGCAGCAGTGGGAAGCCTGATAATGTTACCTTTCATACGGTTTCTGCCCGTGGTAATTTCGCTCTTGGCAGAGGCTTTACCGTTGATGTCTCCATTCCCTACAATTTTCAGAATGGTGAAGTAATAAAAACGAGTGGAATTGGCGATCTGATGGCTATTTTCTCGAAATCTTTTGATGTAAATAAGGAAGTGGCGTTGACCGTTTCACTGGGCGCAGTGGTTCCGACGGGCGAGGTTGATCTCGGAGGGTACGCGCCGCAGATATATCAAAGCAGTCAGGGGAGTTTTGATGTGCTGGGAGGGATAGGCCTCACATACCATTCTTTTGATGCTTCACTCGGAGTTCAGATTCCAACAACACGCAGCAAGAACAAATTCGATGAGATAAAACGGGCACCCGATCTTATGCTGCGCGGCGGTTATTCATTCGCTCTTGGTAAGGTTGATCTAAAAGCTGAGGCGATACTCATTAAACGTCTCGGGTTGTCCACTGTTTATGACCGCTGGTGGCCGCTCTTATCCGGCGGCAATCTAACAACCGGTTCACGCTACATAGATGATCCCGGTAGCGACCAGCTTCAGTTCAATCTGGGTTTATCCGCTTCAACCATGATCTCAAAGCAGATCCGTTTGAGCGCCTATGCAGCCGCGCCTCTCCTGAAACGTGACAACAATACCGACGGTCTCAAACGCTCCTTCACCCTCTCACTCGGTTTGGGTTACATGTTTTAACCGGATCCCTTTCCGCGTTGTTCTTTCCGGCCCGAAGGTAATTATACCGAGTTATACTTTACTTTCGGGCCTGAAAGTAAATTATGGAAATATATAATTTACTTTTGCGCGTTAAAGTAAATTATAGTATTTTGTGCTTTACTTTCGTGCTTAAAAGTAAATGATCTTCATGGTAGTACTTTAAGCTGAGAATGACACTATCCCCAATGGTCTGCAACTATGAACAAATTCAATTCCGGCAACTACCGCACGGGCAATCAGTACCGTTATTTTCTCCCCTCGCTGATAAACAGGGAGTGGCAGATCAGTGATCCGCGGATCATAGAACTGGTTGAGCGTGTGGCCTTAAGCCTTGGTGAGCTTAATTCGTTCGCGAGGTATGTTCCTGATGTTAGTCTATTTATTCAATCATATGTTACAAAAGAGGTCGTTACCTCAAGCAGGATAGAGGGAACCAAAACCAATATTCAGGAAGCTTTCTACAATGAGCTTGACATCGATCCCGAATTCAGGGATGACTGGATGGAAACCCGGAAGTATCTCGATGCGATGAACTTCGCGCTTGAGAGGATGGAGACACTTCCCGTATCAAGCAGACTGCTGAAAGAAACGCATAAAGTACTCCTCTCGCATGTCCGTGGCAGGCACAAGGGACCGGGTGAATTCCGCCGGTCTCAGAATTGGATCGGCGGGTCATCGATAAATACCGCGGTATTTGTCCCCCCATCTGCCGAACATATCGACGATCTGATGTCCGATCTTGAGAAATTTCTGCACAACGATTCAATAACTCTCCCTGTAGTTATAAAGGCAGCCATCGCGCACTACCAGTTCGAGACGATCCATCCCTTCCTGGATGGGAATGGCAGGATCGGACGACTTCTGATCCCCCTTTACCTCGCGAGTGAAGGAATGCTTGAGCGTCCGCTTCTGTATATTTCTGCATACTTTGAGAAGTACCGGGCATTGTATTACGACAAGCTCACGCTCGTAAGGGAAAAGGGTGATATTGAAGGCTGGATCTTTTTCTTCCTCACTGCGCTGAGCACCACTTCGCGTGAAGCGGTTGTTTCACTAAAAGCGATCGTCGAACTTAAAGAGAGGATCACCAAAGGATTTATTGCCCCTCTCGGCAGAAGATCCGGAAATGCATCCAAATTGCTCGACCACCTTTTCACCCGGCCGGTCATAAGCACTGCTGAAGTAAAAGACCTGCTCGGTGTTTCACTCAAGTCTTCGATCTCGCTCATCGGTGATTTTGAAAAAGCAAATATCCTGGTCGAGGTAACCGGTTATAAGCGCAACAGGATATTCATTTTCAAAGAGTATATGGATGTTTTGAGGGGGTAGGATGATCCAACCCCCTCAACCTTGAATATTCTTCTCCCGCCGCAGGCGGATCAATCCGCCGCGGCGGATCATACACTTCATCCCTCCTCCCTCAGCCTTGAAATCTGCCTTACCCACTAAAAACCATAGCCCGGCCCCAATTCTTGCGCTAAAAGGCGCCGCAAGTTGAAATAATTGCATGTTTTTAGGGTGTTTTAGACTGTGGAAATCTCCCGAAAATTCCGTATTTTTAAAGTCTGAAAAAGAGGATATCATAATGCAATTTACCATCAACAGTATAGCTTTTGACAAGCTGATAACGAAAGTGCTCCCCGCGGTTCCGCTGCGCACTCCGA
>RHKR01000277.1 GCA_008363265.1 Chlorobiota bacterium | reverse complement strand
ATTCCGCCGGGGAAGGCGTAATTTTCGAGTACCACCTGATGGATGATACCGGCGCCCGGCTTCCAGAAGCCGATGCCGTATTTCGCGCTCACGCTCTCGAGGAAGTCATACACTTCCCTGTTCTCGCTGTTCGCGCGGTCAAGATCATCCTTCGCGCCAACCTGTGCCTGGATCAGGTGATCGCAGTGGACGGTTGAGGGAACTGCAGCTTCTTTACGACCGGCCGACATGAACTGAAGAAGCGCCATCTGTGCTGTCGCGTCCTGCATCGCCACACGGTCGGGGGCGAGATCGGCGTAATCCTTCCCTCTCGTAAGCGGCGCATTGGGCGTCTCCCACAAGTGTGAGTAAAGGATCTTTTCAGCATAAGTGAGTGGTCTTCCCAGAATTGCGCGGGCGTGCTCAACCTTCTGAGCAAATCCGCCGTAAACTTTCTTGATCATGTCAAGATTGGCTGTCATCAGTAACCTCGTTTGAAAAAATTGGAAAAATTCAGTTTATAAATATAGTTATAAGTGGTTAATGTTGGGGAATCAGTAGTGAGTGGTGATCCGCCGCGGCGGAGCGAGGGGGGAGGGGATTGAAGTGTGAACTGTGAACTGTGAACTGTGAAGTTCGTTACCCGTTGAGCGTAGCCCGGGTTCAGTGGTGATCCGCCGAAGGCAGTTCATCCTTCAGCCCTCATCCCTCTGCCTTCAATCTTAACACCTCATTTATCGATCTTAGAGTGTCAACACACGCTTCGGCGACAAACAAAACGAAGCTCTGAACATCGCCGCTGTCTGCCCTAGAAAGAACTTCAACATACTTACGGCGGTGCTCATTTTTTATGATCGCGGGCGGGAAGCCCTGCCTGATAAGGATCAAGTTCATGAAAAGCCGGGCACCGCGACCGTTACCGTCGTCAAATGGATGTACGCGTGCCAGGTTATAATGAGCCACCGAGGCTACAATTATGGGGTGCAGTGATTCGATATTCTCCTCTACCCACCGGGTGAGGAACTCGATCTCCGCGGGTACATGAACAGTATCCACATACTTGTGGATACTGCCATCAGGTTGAAGTACATGGTTGGGGAATTTTTTATACTCACCGGGGGTGGCCTCCTTCTCGGTCCTGTTTCCGTACCGGTCGATGGCAGGGGTCTTACTGACCCCTGAGAGAAGGAGGGCATTGAACTCTTTGATCAAACCGGTAGAGACAGGTCTCTGCTGCCTGACCACATCGTAGAGAAACTGTATGGCTTCCGCGTGATTTTTTGCGTCAAGGAAGTCCTTAAAGGGTTTTCCTTCAACCGTAAGTCCGTGTTTAAGGAAGAAAAGAGTCTCTCCCTGGGTAAGGGTGCTGCCTTCGATGGCGTTTGAGTTATATGTCCACTCAACAAGCAGTTTTTCCTCAACAACAGCCCACAGATCACCTTCGATAGGTCTTTTTTGGTTTATCTCAGCACGCAACCCGTCAGCCACCTCAAGCAACCGGCGAAGAGCGTCATCCTTCACAACCTTATAGAACTGTTCCATTTTGTGCCTGTATTCGGTCAATTAATACAATGAACTGCAGGTTGCGATTCATACTTCATACTTCAATCCGCCGCGGCGGATCATACAACTTCACAGTTCATAGTGCACTCCGCCTGCGGCGGATCACACTTCACTGATCACTTTTTCTTCGGTCTATACAGATGCACACTCTCACCGAAGAACACTTCTGCCGCTTCCATAACGGTTTCGGAGAGGGTTGGGTGAGGGTGTATCGTGAGTTTCAGATCGGAGGCAACGGCGCCCATTTCGATGGCGAGTGTGCCCTCAGCGATGAGTTCACCGGCACCGGGTCCGCAGATGCCGACTCCGAGTATCCTTTCGGTATCGGGATCGATTATCAGTTTTGTTACGCCGTCGAACCTGTCAAGCGTGGTCGCCCTTCCCGAGGCTGCCCAAGGGAACTTGGCCACTTCGTGCTTGATCCCTTTTTCACGCGCTTCGGTTTCGGTGATGCCAGCCCATGCGATCTCGGGATCGGTAAAGACCACCGCAGGAATTGCCGCGGGAGCGAACGCGACCCTGTGACCCGCGATAGACTCGACGGCCACACGCGCCTCGTGCGAAGCCTTGTGCGCCAGCATCGGATCACCCGCTATGTCGCCGATGGCGTAGATGTACTGGTCGGTGGTTTTAAGCGTGTTATCAACTTTAATGTGCCCTCTCGGTGTGAGCTCAACCTTTGTGGTCTCGAGCCCGAGCCCCGCGGTGTTGGGGCGTCTGCCGATCGAGGCGAGTACATAGTCATAGAATTCGACCCTTTCAGCGCCGGTCTTGTCCTGGATCGTTACATTAATGCCGTTCTCAACCGGTTCAAGTTTCATCACTCTCGACTCGAGCATGATCGACTCAAATTTCTTCTTCAGCATCTGCTGCAGGTAGTTGACCATGTCGCGGTCGGCACCCGGAAGAAGTCCGTTCGTCATCTCCACAACCGACACTTTTGTGCCGAGAGCTGAGTAAACAGAACCGAGCTCGAGCCCGATATACCCGCCACCGATAACCAGCATCCTTTCGGGGATCGCGGGGAGATCGAGAGCTGATGTTGAGTTCAACAGCCGGTCACTCTTGATATTGAAAGCGGGAATTGTAGCTATTTCGGAGCCAATCGCGATGATCGCTTTTTCGAAGTGTATCTCATCCTTGCCTCCGTCGTTAAGATCAACCTTTACCGAGCGGGATGAGGTGAAGGTTGCCCTTCCCTGTACAAAATTGATCTTCCTTTGCTTGGCTAACTGTCCGAGACCGCCGGTCATCTTGCCGACAACCTTGTTCTTAAACTCGCGGAGCTGGTCGAGGTTGATCTTCGGTTCACCGAAATCAACTCCCCAGTGTTTCGCTTCTTTTGTCTCGTTTATCAGTTTTGCCACATGGAGCAAAGCCTTGGAAGGGATGCAACCCCGGAAGAGACATACTCCTCCGGGATTTTTATCAAGGTCAACAAGGGTTACTTCCATACCCATGTCGGCAGCAGCGAACGCGGCGGCATATCCGCCCGGTCCCGCGCCGATCACCAGTAATTGTGTCTTTATCATGGTCACCCCCTACCCTTCGATCAGAAGTTTGAAGGGATTCTCGAGCGCCTCGATCACCCACCTTAGGAAGCGGATGGCATCAGCACCGTCGATCACCCTGTGATCGTAGGAAAGTGAGAGTGGTAACATCAGTCTCGGTACGAAATTGACGTTCACATAAACAGGCTCCATGGAACCCCTCGACACTCCAAGTATCGCCACTTCGGGCGAATTGACAACAGGTGTAAAGTATGTTCCGCCGATTCCGCCAAGGTTCGAGATGGTGAAGCAGCCGCCCTGGATATCATCCAGACCGATCTTCTTCGCCCGCGCTTTCTCGGAGAGAACCGCCATTTCCGCCGATATCTGAGTAAGATTCATCCTGTCTGTCCCTTTGATGTTTGGAACGATCAGGCCATGCTCGGTATCAACAGCAATGCCGATATTGAAATAGTTCTTGTAAATTATCTCTTTCTTGTCCATATCAACTGATGAGTTGAACTGCGGGAACTGCTTCAGAGCCGCAGTGATCACTTTCACCAGAATCGATGTCATTGTAAGTTTTCCGCCGCCCTTCGCCACCATCGGAGCGAACTTCTTGCGGAGCTCTTCCAGCTCGGTGATGTCAGCTTTATCGAACTGTGTAACATGCGGAATCGTCGCCCATGCATAGCTCAGGTGCTCGGCAGTTTTCGCGCGGATGTTGTTCATCTCTTTCCGCTCGATATCCCCAAACTTGGAGAAATCCGGCAACGGTTTCTGAGCGATACCACCACTAACCACTAACCTCTCACCACTAACCACTCCTGAAGTTCTTCCTTCATGCAAAGCCTTGGAATATGCTTTCACATCATCCATCGATATCCTGCCTCTTGGACCGGAACCGGGGACTTTGTTGATGTCTACACCTATCTCTCTTGCCAGTCTTCTGACCGAGGGAGCGGCCGGGGCTGCATTAGCAGTTATCGGCGGCTGCATATCGAGGAACACCTTCGGCGGCGCGATCGCCACTTCAGGATTTGTAAGATCTTCTTTAAGTTCAGCAAGTTCCGCCTCTGAGAGCTTCACGGTGGGCGCAGACTTAGGCACCGGGAACGCCGGAGGCGCCCCAACCTTATGAGCGACCGAAGCCGGTTTCTCAACTTTTGCTTCGGGCAACGGGGAACCGGTAACGGGCAACGACGCACTAACCTCTACCTTCTCACCACTGACCACTAATATTACACCGCCAACCGGGAGTTTCTCATTCTCTTTCGCGAAAACCTCAGTGACAACACCCGAAGCAGTTGAAGGCACTTCAACCGTTGCTTTGTCGGTCTCGATCTCGAGAACAGTGTCATCCTCTTTGATCGTGTCGCCCACCTTAACGGTAACCTTTACAACCATCGCCTGGGAAATTCCATCCCCCAGATCCGGTAGCACAACTTCAACAGTTCCACTCTTTTCA
>RHKR01000276.1 GCA_008363265.1 Chlorobiota bacterium | reverse complement strand
CCTTTTTAACCATATGTCCAGAGATAACATCATTCTTATCTACCCACCACATTTGTGATCCATTTTCATCTTTTCTTTGCAAGTATTCTCTTATAGCTAATCCCCCCATTGAATGCCCTACCAGAATTACTCCATCCGAATTAGTCGCGTGCAAAACTTTTTCTATAACCAATTTTAATGCATACCCCTGCTTCAATATGGAAGATTCATTACTTTGAGACTGAGTGAGTATATGTCCATGGTTTTGACCTTGAAGGAGCATCGGATCAGTTGCATTCTCATTCCACCAGTTTTTAAAGTTCACCGTAAAAATATTCCCAGTCGAGAGCGGAGGAGTATTCTTAAATTCAATAATCACATCATCAACAAAGTGTGTAGAATCAAAAGATGCATTTAATACGAGATCTACTACTTGTGCGGACCCAAACCATAAGTTCAAATGATTAGTGATATCATTCCACATCGTATTATCACTATCTATTCCATGCACAAAAATGATTGGATAGGGTGATCTCCCACTTTGAGCAAAACCAACAAATTGAAACAAAAGTAAAAAAACAAGAAATAGCGTTTTTTTCATAACAAACTCGGATAAGTTCACGAGGCATCAGCCATATCAACTACTAACTGACAGAACTGATGTATGTTGTAAGGATTATTCCACGGAAGGGACTCACTAAGTCTCAACAATTGAGCAAGAGATTGCATAGGAACCACAAATATTGTCTCCAATGAATGAGTTTTCCAAATAAAGACTACATTATTAGTATTATTACGAAATTAATTAGTAAATTTATTGACAAACTTAGATGGTTTAAATATTAACACAAACATTTCACACATGATGAACAAAATTTCACTAAATCATCATATTGTTTTTGGAAATTACGAATCTTTTAATGGAAAAGCAATAGAATGGAAGGCGTTGAACAAAAATTTTTTAACGGGTCGTCAAAATTTGATTCCTTTATTCCTGCGATAAATTATAACGGCACTTTATATATTGAAACTTTAGAATCAATTCCATCACTAATCAATCATACCTAAAAAACCTTCCTCCCTATCCTCTTCCTCATGGCTTTGTAATTGGGATATATCCTCGCCAGTTCGGCGTAAAACCTGGGGGAGTGGTTCATTTCCTTCAGGTGGCAGAGTTCGTGGGCGATCACATAGTCGATCAGGTCGGGTTCGAGGGACATGAGCTGGGGGGAGAGGTATATTTCTTTCTTTGTCGTGCAGAAGCCCCACTTGCCGCGCATCTTTTTTACTTTTGTGGCGGAGGGGGTGAAACCGTGCTTTTGGGCCATGAACTCGGCACGGGGGATCAGGAATTTTGCCGCGGTGCTGTTAAGCCAGGCTTTGTAGAGGTCGGTGGTTGATTCCTTCGCGCCGGCGGGACTTTCGATGGTGAGCTGCGAGGTGTCTTTGTTAAAGTTTACCTGGTGCTTCCTGAGGAAGAGATTGTAGTGGTGGTCAACTTTTATCTCTTCTCCGAAGAGTTTGTATGGGGAGTCTTCCTTCCTCACAATGAGGTCGAGGTGTTTTTCGAGGAAGCTTTTCTTGCTCTCGAGGAAGGCCCGGGCCTCATCGAACGATCCCCTTTCAGGGATCACGAGTTCGAAAAGACCCGTCTGATTAATTCTTATCGCAATGTTCTTCGATCGCCGGCTCCTACGGACGGCGCAGTAAACGCGGTGGCCCTGTATCTCAAGTTCGATCGATTCGGGGTTGTGCCTCATCGCGTCTTCTTGTAGGTGGAACCTTCCTTGGTGTCCTGCAGAATGATGCCGAGCTCGTTAAGCTCATTGCGGATCTTGTCGGAGAGGGCGTAATTCTTCTCCTTCTTCGCTTCGATCCTAAGACGGATGAAAAGCTGAATGAGCTCGTCTTCGAGTCCGCTGTCGGAAGTGGCGGCTTTCTCCGTACGGAGGATCCCAAGTACGCCATCCGCGGTTTTCTTCAGGAATTCAAGAACACCTTCCCAGAACTCGCGGGTGAGTCCCTCACCGGCTGCGATGAAAGTGTTGGCTTCCTTTATGAAATCAAAGATTACCGCGATCGCTTTCGGTGAGTTAAAGTCGTCATCCATTGCCTCCTTGAAGGCCTGGTAGCTTTTCTCGAAACCAAAAATAGCGCTTCCCGAAGGGGGTCCTGCAGCAAGTGCCTGCTTCGCGTTATCGAAGAGGTTGCTCAGTTTTTCAAGTCCACGGTCGGCACTTTCCAGAGCCTCGGCGGTGAAGTTCAAAGGTGAAGCATAGTGTGTCTGGGCATAGAAGAACCGAAGTGTCTCCGGTTTGTACTTCTTAACCATATCCCTCAGATTGAAGACATTACCGAGCGATTTCGACATCTTCTCGTTGTCGATGTTAAGAAAACCGTAGTGCATCCAATATTTCGCGAACGGTTTTCCGGTTGCTCCCTCGCTCTGGGCTATCTCATTCTCGTGATGCGGGAAGATGAGGTCGCTTCCACCGGCGTGGATGTCAAAGGTCTCACCGAGGTGCTTGCACGACATCGCCGAGCACTCGATGTGCCAGCCGGGCCGCCCTTTTCCCCATGGACTCTCCCACCACGGTTCGCCGGGTTTTGCCGATTTCCACAGCGCGAAGTCCAGCGGACTCCTCTTAACTTCGTTCACTTCAACGCGTGCACCCGATTCAAGATCATCGATGTTCTTACCTGAAAGTTTTCCGTATCCCTCGAATCTGCTGATCTCGTAGAAGACATCGCCATTCACTTCATAGGCCTTGCCGTTTTCGATCAGTTTTTCGATCATCCCTATTATTTCAGGAATGTGCTCGGTGGCCCGGGGGTTGATGTCGGCTCGGAGGAGACCGAGCTTGTCGATATCCTCAAAGAAGGCTTCTGAAAACCTCTTCGCCACTTCCTTTGAATCGATCCCCAAAGCATTGGCCTTGTTGATTATCTTGTCGTCGATATCAGTTAGGTTCATGGCGAACTTCACCTTGTACCCTGCATAGATCAGGTAACGACGGACGATATCCGACATCACGAACGATCTGGCGTTTCCGATGTGGAAATAATCATATACCGTTGGTCCGCACGAGTAGAATGTCACCTCAGGCGGGTTCAACGGAATAAATTCTTCTTTTTTGCGTGTAAGTGTATTGTAGATCTTTAACATATCAGTATCTTTTGTTCCAATAATTAAGGCGTACTGCCATTAATGCGCCTGTTAAACCACTGAGCTCACAGAGAGCACAGAGGGGTTTTAAATTATTCACCACAGTCCGCCGCGGCGGATCAGCCTTCAGCCTTCAGCCCTCAGCCCTCATACTTCAGCCGCTTTATAAGCAGTTGCATATCCGCCGGAAGTTCGGAATCGAACCGCATGAACTCTTTGGTATGCGGATGAACAAAACCCAGCGTTTTGGCGTGAAGTGCCTGCCGGGGTATTATCTCGAGCAGGTTCTCAACCCGGGCTCTGATCTTCGGCAGCTGGTCACCGTAGCGGATCGCCCTGCCCCCGTAAAACTCATCCCCGAATATCGGATGCCCCGTACCGCTCAGGTGTACCCTGATCTGGTGGGTGCGACCCGTTTTCAATCTCAAGCTAAGCAGTGTGGCGAACTCAAATTCTTCCAGCACTTCATAATATGTATGGGCGAACTTCCCCTCGTTCTCGGTCATGGTGAAGAGTTTACGGTCGCGCTTGCTCCTTGCAATGAACGACTGCACTTCTCCCTTCCTCTCCTTGAACATTCCCCACGCGACCGCCTGGTACTCCCGCTCGGTTGTATGTGCCGAAAACTGGGCGGCAAGCCTGTGGTGTGAAACATTATCCTTCGCTATCAGCAGCAGTCCGCTGGTATCCTTGTCGATCCTGTGTACTATCCCCGGTCTCATCGCGGGGTCGTTGATATCACTTAATTTCTGTTTATGGAAGAGGAGCGCGTTAACAAGGGTGCCGGTGTAGTGCCCGATCGAGGGGTGAACCACCAGGCCCGGGGGCTTATTGATCACCATAAGGTGCTCATCTTCATAGACCACATCTATCGGAATATCTTCAGGTTCGGCTACTTCGGGGCGGGGGGCTATCGGGAGTGTAAGGATGATCGTGTCCCCCGGATTCACCTTGTAGTTCGATTTTATCACCTTGCCGTTGGCTGTGACATACCCCGCTTCTATAAGTTTCTGTATCCGGGTGCGTGTGGCGTTCTCTACCGAATTGGCGAGAAAAGTATCAACCCTTTCCTTTTTTTTCCCGTCGGGGATCTCATATTTAAAGATCTTTTCGGTTATTATCTTCGCCATCTGAACTGTTTCCGGCCTCAGGTTCATCCTCTATGGTAACCTGTCTGGCCCGTGAAGAGGCGCCACTTCCTTCTTCTGAAATGTTTTTGGAAGTGGTGGCTTCTGCAGTTTCATCACCGTTTTCTTCAGAAGCAGCTTCTTCTTCCTGATAATAACCGAAAATGGTTACATCGAAAACGACATGGAAGAAGTCGACCACATGTCCGTAGAAGAAGGGGGCGTAACCGTAAATTGCCCCGTAGAAAACCCTGTCGATCATGTTTCCTATCGCTCCGGCGAGGATCAGTGCCAGACCAATGGCTGCACCACGGTTCTTAGAAGCGATCTTATCGATGTAATAAACAATGAAACCGCTCGCGGCGATCGAGACGAGTGAAACGAGCACTTTCACCACGGGGTGAAGCTCGATCCCGAACGCTATTCCCTTGTTTTCAACGAATGTGAAGCGAAAAAAGGAGCCCAAAACAGGGAACGACTGCCCCAGATACATCCCGTCCCAGGTTATCCCCAGAAAGGGAATGGAAAACCCCTTCACCGCCAGTTTGGTTACCTGGTCGATTACAACAAGTATCAGTGAGAAATAAAGTAACTTCCGGGCAAACGGATCAGTAATGTACTTCTTAATAAGGTTTCTTTTTCTTTTCTTGTTTCACTTTAATTGGGAGGCAATGCTGGCTATGAGGCACGGCCATCAGCCTTTCCTTCGGTATAAGAGGACAGGTTTCGCAGAGGTTCTGCGGTTCATCAATACACTCCACGCAAAGGCCGTAGGTGCCGGCGTCGATCCTCTTGAGGGCTTCATCGAGGTAGCCGAGAAACTTTCCTTCGCGCTGGGCGTAAAGGAAGGTTTTCTCCCTCTCCATAGCATCAGTACCCTGTTCTGCCATATGGAGCGAGTAAGGTGAATTTTCGTTGATATACTCACCGGTGGTAGGGTCCATCATCCTGTCGCGGAGATTCTGCAACTGAGTTATGATCTCTTCCCGTTTCTCGTTGATCACCGCACGGAACTCTTCAAGTTCCTCGGGAGTATATCGGGTTTTCCTTGT
>RHKR01000275.1 GCA_008363265.1 Chlorobiota bacterium | reverse complement strand
AGCTCGGCGAGCTCAGAGAAGCAGATTACAATCCGAGGCAGATTAAGGATAAGAATTTCAAAGGTCTGAAATACTCCCTGACTGAGTTTGGGGATATTTCAGGAATTGTCTTCAACTCAAGAACCGGTAACCTGGTGTGTGGCCATCAGAGAGTCAGAGCTCTGAGAGAGGAGTTCGGAGATCTTGAGATCACGGCCGAAAAGGTCGTAACACCAGCAGGAGAATTCAGGATCAGGATTGTTGACTGGGACCCGGACAAAGAGAGAGCCGCGAACATTGCCGGTAATGCTGAGACTCTGCAAGGCGAATGGACGGAAGCGGCACGCTTACTGATTGAGGAAGTCAGGCTCAATGCACCTGATGCCTTCAGCTCGCTTCAGCTTCAGGATCTGAACCTGAGTGTAGTTGAAGAAACCATCCCAATCGAAGGACAGTCGAGTGATGTTAGTATCCAGCAGAGAATGAAGCTCAGATTCGGTGAGCATGAAGTTTACATGACCGATGACGAATTGAACGGACTGATCGACACCTACGAACGGTATGTAGAAAAGCACCGGGTAAACTCAGGTTTCGTCACTTATCTGATCGAGGGGAAATGAATTTTATCGAACAATACCCAATCAAGGATCTGCGACCGGCAGACTACAACCCGCGAAAGATCGCGCCCGGGAGTTTCGAACGGCTGAAGGAATCTCTTTCCAAATACGGGGTTGTCAAACCTGTCATTCTGAATGGAAACGGCGTACTCACAGCCGGTCACCAGCGCATCAAGGCTATGAAGGCTTTGGGAATGAAGACAGTGCCGGCGATCATGTTGCGTGACATCTCACTTCATGATGAAATCAAGTTTAACCTTTTTCACAACTCGATCGAGACGAGTAAAAGCTATGCGCGGATCCTCAATGCGGATCAGCTTCCAGTCGGTTACAGCTTCGTGGATTACCCAAACTACGAAGTAGGCGAGAACTTGAATTCGGCGATTGTGAAGAGTATCAATGATCTTTACATCAGATACGGCAACTGGGGATCTGTTGTCTGCGATCACGAGGGGCGCATTATCCTGAACTCCGATTACGCCGTTGGTATGGCACGATTCAAAGAAAAACTACTGGTTTACAAGGTCGGAAATGACGGACTCGATCTGTGTAAACTGCTGAATGAGAACTATGGAAGCTACTTCTACGAGGCTCTGCAAATCAAACCATGGGTGCAGCATCATTGCCAGATGAGCCGGGTGAAAGGTGATGAGAGAGAGGCTCTTAGATCGACTTTGTACGAAACGCAGGTACTCCCCTTTTTGAAAAAAAATCAAGCGGCAATCGATTTCGGAGCTGGCAAGATGGCTTATGTCAGCTATCTCCAAGGGAAGGGATTCAGGATAACCGGTTATGAACCGTACTACAAACGAAACAATTCAGAGATTCTCATCTCTCGCGTAGTAGAGGACATTGAGAAGGTTTACCGTGCCGTCGAGAAGTACGGTCTTTTCGATGTCGTTATTCTCGATAGCGTGATTAACTCCGTTACTTCACTCGATTACGAGCGGTTCGTGATGACAACCTGTAACGCTCTTCTTAAACCTGAGGGCACTTTCTTCATGGCCACCAGGTGCAAGGAGTCAGCTGATCAGAGGTTCACACTCACGAAAAGCACTTCCAAAGGTCGCATCATTGAGTTCCTTGATGAGAACAATTTCTCTGCAACATTCAGGCAAAAGGTTTGGACTTTGCAGAAGTTTCACAGTAAGGATTCTTTCCTTAGATTAGTTGGAACCTATTTCGACACCATGGAATATTCGGGCAGTAGCAGTCAACATTACGCCGTTGCCAAGGGGCCGAAACAGTTTGATGAAGAGGTTTATCGAGAGGCATTGGAAGTGGAATTCAACATGGAATACCCGGGTGGGTACAAACATAACAAGCATGAAAAATTAGTAAATCTACTAATTAAATTAGTAAGGACAAGGTATGATTCCGACAATTCTTGAGCTCGAAGTTACCGGCAAATTTAGGTATTTGTGGCTCAAATATGTGAGGGGCGTGAACCTCAAAGTTCATTGCGGGCGATGCCTTTTAGGTGAATACAGTGAGCTTGTATCAGCTGATCAGACAGTTTATGACCGGTTCGACCTTGACGAACACGAGGCCAAATACTACTACCTATGCGGCGTTGCAACTCCACCGAAGTGGGGCAACAACTTCCATTTGGCATTCAGATATGCCGAGGGCAAAACCTTAAGTGTTGAGAGGTTGGGAATAAAAGCTGTGATCTCAAACGCAGAAGAGATCCCGATCGAATGGGTTTCCCCCAGCCACAATTCTACTAATCCCGATTGGATCAAACAGATGGCGAGGAAGCTGGGACCGGCGTACTTCACATGCAGGAACTGGCAGTTTGCGTGTCAGATAGCGGAAGAGGTTGGGTATGGTCAGAGCAACTGATAAAATAATCTGGTCCCGGGTTGATGCGGTTATTAACCTGATCTTGGAGAACACACGGTACCTCGATAGTAGGCGGCACAAGGAGTTAAGCCAGCTGGTAGCAGACAAGTTCGATATATCAATCAGGACAGCCCAAAGGTACATTGCGGCCGCGAAAGCTGACATCAAAAGCATGGTAACGAGTAAAACAGAGTCGGCGCTCGAGCGAGCTATTATGGATCGTGAACTGCTACTCGTTAAATCCAAAGGTGTCTGGAATGAGAAGAAAAAACAGTTCGACATCCCACCTGATTACTGGCTCTTTCTCGAGGCTGCGAAAGATCGGGATAAACTTCTTGGGCTGTATGTGGATAAGCAGAAATCTGAGATGGTGACCAAGAACATTGACATGAGCAGGTTTACCGAATTCGGACTAGAGCAACTTGCAAAGGGTGTGGATATTCAGATCGTTATGCTGGATCCGCGAGCTTACCGGGTCGAAAATGAATGAACAAGCTGCAGTTGATGGCACAGGCCGAACTCGCGAGACGCAAGAGGCAACAGGAGCGACAGGCTATTGAGGAAAAGCGGTTGGCTGTGTACCAACGGGATCCTCTGTTGTATTTTGAGGAGAGGCTCGGGATCAGGCGAGAGACCATCGACTGGACAATGATACCCGAGTACCGGGATCACAAATGGGATGGCACACCGAATCCTTTCATGGCGATCGTTGAAGGGTTAATGGAGAACCGTTGGGTTGGTGTGGAATCTGCGACCGGTACGGGAAAGACGCACTTTGGTGCCTTGGTCGTTCTCTGGTTTCTTGAGTGCTTTAGGAACAGTGTTGTGGTTACGACGGCACCGAAGCAGGATCAGCTGACACTTCACATCTGGAAGGAGATCTCGAAGCTGTACCCGAAGTTTGGCAAGGGAGAGTACACGAGTTTGAAACTTCGAATGAACCCGGGGAAAGATGACTGGTTGGCTGTGGGATTTGTAGCCGGTATTAAAGCAAATGAGGAGAGTAACACCAAGGCGCAAGGATTCCACGCAGAGCATATGTTAATCATTCTTGAGGAGACACCCGGTGTGCCGTTACCGATCATCAATGCTTTCGAAAACACGAGCGTGGCGCCTCATAACCTGATATTGGCTTTTGGTAATCCAGATCATCAACTCGATTCACTTCACCGGTTTTGCATGATGCCGAAGGTGAAGCATGTGAGAATAAGCGCGTATGACCATCCGAATCTTGTGCTTGGGAATCCGATGTTTATCCCGGGCGCGACCAGTCAGGAAGGCGTGAACAGGATCATCAGCAAGTTCGGAGATGGATCTCCCATGGCTCTTTCGCGTACCAGAGGTATTTCTCCCGAGCAACCTTCCGACGCTCTGATCAGGATCGAGTGGATCATGCAGGCAGTTGAGAACTTTAAGATTCGGGAACCTGAAAACTTAAGTCTCCCGGGTGAATGGGCGCTTGGTGTGGATGTGGCTAACAGTGAAATGGGTGACAAAGCGGCAATTACAATGGGTATCGGAGCGGTATGTTTAAGCTGTGAAGACTTCCAGTGTCCAGACGCAAATCAGCTCGGGCATCAGGTTTACAGGTTGATCAAGGAAAAGGGTATCAATGAGAAAAGGGTTGGTGTCGACGGTGTTGGTGTTGGTGCCGGCACAGTGAATACTCTGAGGGAGTACGGTTTGAGGTGGAAAGGAATTAATCTGCAGGGCGGAGCATCTCCCGTCAAGCTTCACGGGAAAGCGGAGCAGTTCAACAACCTACGAAGTCAGATGTGGTGGCAGGCGCGAGAAGATCTGCGAAATGGAGAGATAGCGATGCCGAATGATACAGAACTGATAGCGGATCTCTCGGCACCGAAGTTTGAGACGAACAATAAGGTGATTATCGTGGAAGGAAAAGAGGAGATAAAGAAGAGACTTGGAAGGTCACCAAACAAGGGGGACAGTTTTGTTTACTGGAATTGGGTTAGAGTAAAGCGAGGCGGGCTTGGGGAAGCAAGGCCGGTCGCAGGAATTGGGTTTTAACAGTTTATTGTGAGAATGCTGAGGACAAAATGAATA
>RHKR01000274.1 GCA_008363265.1 Chlorobiota bacterium | reverse complement strand
GTCTTCCATCAGGAACACATACGATCACTTTGAAGAACTCCAGTTTCGGTACATTCAGTGAACCGGTTACCGTCAAGCCCGGTATGACGACAAGTTACAGCCATAAATTTGATCAGGCAGTTAATGGGTCGAATTGATCGGCACGATTTTTGAAAGAATTAATATTAATGTTAATGATTTAGAATTTCAATGAAAAAGATAACCTTAGTATTTTTACTTGCCATTACAATGATCACCATGGTCTCAGCTCAAGGTTGGAAGATCAGGGGTGAGATGCCTGCACCTGTTTCGGGTGGCAAGGCTATCGTAAAAGACAGTCTTATATATATTGTCGGAGGATTCGATGAGTCGATCGGCAGGATCACCAACATTATACAATCGTTCAATCCCCGTACCGGTTTGTGGCTGACAGTTGATACAATGAAGTTTGGCCGCGCGGGTTTTATTGCCGGTGATTACAATGGAAATATTGTTTACACAGGCGGTTCCGTACCCGGTTTCGGATTCCACAATGCTCTCGAGGTATACGATTATCACAACACACCATTTGTACACAGCTCTCACACGGTGTTCAGGCGGAGCTACGCGGCCGGTGAGATAGTCGATTCAAATTTATTCGTGTTTGGCGGGTACACACTTGAACCTGACCAGCCTGAAATATTGAAATACAATATACCCCAGGGCAGGGTCGAGTCTACAGGTGGATCAGCCCCCTCACCTCTGCAATTTCCACTCGATCAAATGACGGCCAGAATTGGTAGTGATATCTATATTTTTGGCGGTGTAAGACATTCGGTTACATCAAAAATCTTCAAATATTCGATCGAAAACGGTACTTTTGTTGAATTGTTCCAGGGTCTTTCCGGTGTGAGGGCAGGCGGTTCGGCTGTTAAAATTGATGATGCCACTGTAATGCTTTTGGGTGGTTATGATCAGTTAAGTCCTGCTCTTTCCACATCCGAACTGTTACGTCTGACGGGTGATGGTTTTGTGACCGTTGCAGCTCCCGTGCTGAATATTGGCCGGACCGATCCGATGACCGTCAAATTTGGTGATTCGATCTATGTTTTTGGTGGTGAAGATGCCAATGGAAATGTGATCGCATCTGTTGAGGTAATACCTGTTGACGGTATCACTTCAGTAAAGAGTGAAAATACGGTTCTTCCGTCAGAGTTTGAACTGCTGCAGAACTTTCCCAATCCATTTAACGCCTCAACCACTATCCGGTTTAAGACAGTGAAAGAAGGCAACATTTCTCTTGACATCTATTCCGCCGATGGTTCACTGATAAAGGTGATCGAAAAGGGCTTTCTGCCGGCAGGGGAGTGGTCGTACCGTTGGGACGGCACTGATGTCGCAGGCTCGCCTGTGGCCAGTGGGGTTTACATCCTGACCCTGACGGACGGGGTGACCCGGCAATCAAGGAAAATGACCTGCCTCAAATAGTGGAGTTGCTTGCTTGAAAATTGTTGCGATCCTGTTTTCTGCTTTCGTTTTGGCGAATTTTGCTCTTTTTGCGCAGATCGGACCAGCGGCAATTGCTGATCTGAATGAGCAATACAGAAACTTTGAATACGAAAATGTTATACAACGCTCTGCCGTCCTCCTCGACTCAAACAAAGCAACGCAATCAGATTCGATAGTGATCCTCGATCTCCGTGCTGCATCATGGTATTCACTGAACCGTTTGATAGAATCGTCTCGCGATTATGTTTCAATTCTAAAAATTAACCGTTTTCACAACCTCGATCCTGTAACCAGATCTCCGAAGTTGATAGCTTTTTTTGATGAGATCAAAGCCGATTTCATCTCCAAACTTCCCCCTGTTGATGTGCCGGTGTCACGCGATACTGTGCAGATTGTTACAATGGTCTACCCCGATTTTTCGGTTGAAAGGGGAGACCTGGTTAAATCGATCCTGTTACCGGGTTTAGGTCATTTTGACCGTGACCGCACAAAATCGTGGATATTGATGGGGATATCAGCCCTGTCACTCGCCTCCGCGGTTGTTTTCTCATTAGAGGCTGCCAATTCCGAGAAGGAATATCTGAATGAGTTCGACCCGCTTAAGATAGAAGACCGCTACGCGGTATTTAACAGGTATTATAACCTCCGCAACATTTCCTGGGGGTTATTCGCGGCCACATGGCTCTATACCCAGATCGATCTTATCTTCTTTTCCGGTCTGTTTGAACCGGATAATTCCCGGCTTACGCTTGTACCCGACCTCCGGGGTATCAACCTCCGGGTAAACTTCTAGCGAATTTCGTTCGCAAGGTGCGAATTTCGTTCGCATCAAATCTCCAATTTCCAATCGTTACAACCCTTTACAGATATAATTCCTTACCGGAATTATACTGGCACGGTATTTGATAATATATGTTCAAACATTAATTCATTAAACAAACGGAGATACGATGTTAAAGTCAATGAAGCTTATGCTTGCACTCATGTTCCTGTCGGTATCAATTTATGCACAAACTGCAAGACTGCAGGTAATTCACAACGCGGCAGATCCTGCTGCGGCCTCTGTCGACATTTATGTTAACGGAAACATATTCCTTAATGATTTCGCTTTCAGAACCGCCACCTCATTCAGAGATGTACCAGCCGGTGTAACACTGAATATTGGGGTTGCACCCGGCAACAGCTCAAGCGTGGCGGACACTCTGAAAAACTTCGCGGTTACACTTGAAGCCAACAACAAATATGTAGCGATCGCGAATGGTGTGCTCAATCCTTCACAGTTTGGTGCCAACCCCGGTAGCGCATCAACCGGTTTTACACTTTTCGTTAAGGCTGCGGCACGCGAGGCGGCTAACGCCCCGGGAAGTGTTGACTTCTTTGTGCTGCACGGATCAACCGATGCTCCTGCTGTGGATGTGATAGCCAGAAATGTTGCCACTCTTGTTAATGATGCACCATACTCAGCAATTACAGACTACATTAGCGTTCCCGCGGGTTCATACATCCTTGATGTAACTCCAGCCGCAGATAACAATACAATAGTTGCCAGTTTTAGAGCCGATCTCTCCGGTCTTGGAGGTGGTGCCGCAGCGGTTTTTGCTTCAGGGTTCCTTAATCCATCTGTGAATCAGAATGGACCCGCATTTGGTATCTTCGCAGCCCTCCCCAACGGAACTGTGGTACCTTTCGCGCAGCTTACCACCGCAAGACTTCAGGTGATCCACAATGCAGCTGATCCGGCCGCCGCATCGGTTGATGTTTACCTTAACGGCGAAATCTTGCTGAACAATTTTGCTTTCAGGACCGCAACCGCGTTCATTGATGCGCCTGCTAACCGGATCATCAATGTTGGTGTGGCCGGCGGTACATCAGCATCAGCAGCCGACACGCTTAAAAATTTCCAGCTCAAATTGCTCCCGGGTGGCACATATGTAGCGATCGCCAATGGTGTGCTGAATACTTCCACCTTTGCGTCAAATCCTAGTGGTCGTGCCACAGCTTTCACGCTCTTTATTAATGCACTTGCGAGGGAAACTGCTGAAAGCGCAACTTCCAATGTCGATTTTTATATTCTTCACGGATCAACCGACGCCCCTGCAGTTGATATTGCTGCCAGAGGTGTAACCACCCTGGTGACAGGAGCAGCGTACGGCGATCAAACCTCGTACATCTCCGTTCCGGCTGCCAACTACACGCTCGATATTTTTCCTGCGGGCAGTTCAACGCCTTTGATCGCCTACAATGCTCCTCTTTCGGGATTGGCAGGCGGAGCAGCAGTGGTATTCGCGTCAGGCTTCCTTACGCCTTCATCAAATCAGAATGGTGCTGGCTTCGGGGTATTCGCGGCTCTTCCTAACGGCCAGGTGATAGGTTTTGATCAGACCACAAGTGTTGAAAATGAGGTGAGTGTATCACCTGCAAACTTCTCACTCGGTCAGAATTATCCGAACCCGTTCAACCCATCCACCACCATCAACTTTTCTGTAACAAGAGATGAGTTTGTATCACTTAAGGTGTTCAATATAGCAGGTGAAGAAGTAGCGTCACTCGTAAACGAGGTGGTTTCCGCGGGAAGTTACAAAGTGGATTTCAACGCGGCTTCACTAACCAGCGGTGTTTACTTCTACCGCCTGACAGCCGGAAACTTTGTGGAAACAAAAAAGATGAATCTGTTGAAGTAAAAATCAGCAGAGGAATGTTGAGGAGAGGCTGCCCTGAAAAAGGCAGCCTCTTTTTCATAACGTTTGAGGGGATATCCTACTTACTGGCAGTAACTGTAACACTGTAGATACCGAGGTGGTTCTTTCTGGCTTCTTCCTGTTCGGCAGGGGTAAGAAACTTCTCAAAGACTTCGTCGGGGATTTCAATCTTTTTGGTTTTGGGGACATTGATATCCTTGAACCCTGTATTCTCAATTATTTTCAGATACTCATCGCTCTGCAATGCACCTGCAACGCAACCTGCATAGAGTTCAGCTGAGCGCTTGAAGCCTTCCGGCAGAATCCCTTCGAACACCACATCCGAAATGCAGAAGTGTC
>RHKR01000273.1 GCA_008363265.1 Chlorobiota bacterium | reverse complement strand
GCTATCCGCGTTTTCAGCGATCATCATCCCATTAACTTTCGCTTTTCTTGCAGCAACGATGTTCCAGCCGATAACAATCTATCTGAGGAGCAAGAAGGTACCGTTTTATCTTATTATACCTTCGATATCGATCATAACGCTGGGGATTCTCTTCCTGATGTATCTGATAATTTCTTCCACCGTGGGTGAGATCAGCGCGCAAAGCAGTGACTTCACACAAACTTTGATCACAAGATTTGACGGGCTTCTGAACGGGATCGAAAGATTCGTAAATGAAAGATTACATCAGCAGATCGATATTGAAAAAGAACTTACTGCAATGCTCTCGACCGAGTTTGTTTCTTCAGCTGCGAAGGGACTGGTGGCATCATTTACAGCATTTACGAACAGTTTCTTTTGGTTCTCGATTTACTTTGTGGTGTTTCTATTCGCTCTTCCCAATTACAAGAGGTATCTCAGATATGTTGCGGGCGGACAGAATCTTGAACTCACGACGAGCGCGTATATCACGATACAGAAATTCATCTACACCTACGCGAACATCAAACTTTTCATTAACCTGATCGTCGGCATTCTTGTTTATGTAGTCTGTATAGTTTTCGGGGTAAAATTTGCCTTCCTTTGGGGGTTTGTTGCATTCCTGCTCCATTTCATCCCGTTCATCGGAGCAATCATCTCGGTTATCTTCCCTGCCCTTATGGCATTGGTTCAATTTGATAACCTCTTCGTTCCGGGTGCGGTTTTTGTACTCCTTTCTGTTATTCAAATGGGGATGGGAAATGTTCTTGAGCCAATTCTAATGGGGAACAAACTCAGATTAAATACCATCACTGCAATGTTTGGCTTGGTTTTCTGGGGATCGATGTGGGGTGTCAGCGGGCTCTTCCTCGGTATCCCCATGCTCGTGGTGTTTAAAGTGATGCTTGAGCAATTCCCCGAAACAGCCCTGTTCGGCCGGGTAATGGGATTCCCCGAAGACAGCGAGGGTAACAGGATGCGAAGCTGGGATCCAACCACAATTATTTCAAAAAGTTTCAAGGTACCCCCTCAATCTGAAACTAATGAAAAGGAATGAGGGTTACTACATTATCATTAACATATTGGAGAAAAAATGGCAGACATCACTTTAGGCGGTAACAAAGTAAGTACTATCGGAAACCTTCCGGTTGTTGGTTCAACCGCCCCGGATTTTACACTCGTTAAAGATGACCTATCAGAGATTAAACTTGCCGATTTGAAAGGCAAGAAAATTCTTATGAACATTTTCCCCAGCCTCGATACGGCTGTTTGTTCAACTTCGATCAGAAAATTTAACGAGAAAGCATCATCAGTCGATAACACAGTGGTATTAAGTGTTTCGCTCGATCTTCCTTTTGCCCACAAGAGATTCTGCACTACCGAAGGACTTGATAAAGTTCACGGCGTAAGCGGTTTCAAAGGTTCCTCGTTTGGTGCTGATTATGGCGTGACCATGGTTGACGGCAAATTCTCCGGTCTCTATTCGAGAGCGGTAGTTGTAGTGAATGAAGACGGTAAAGTGGTATACACTGAACAGGTACCTGAGATTGCTCAAGAACCAAATTACGATGCGGCTCTCGACGCGTTGAAATAGCAACCAAGACTTAAATAAAAAAAGGCCGGCGATCAAACCGGCCTTTTTTTGTTTTAATGGGATTACTTCAGAAGAGTCATTTTTTTGACTGAATTGAACTGCTTTCCGTCTTTAACATTTGTCGCCGTAAATCGATAAATGTAATTACCAGAGCTCAATCCAAGTTTGTGGATGTCAAGACTGAGTGAATAGTATCCGGGTTCGGCAACACCGCTGAAAAGATCAGCAATTTTTGAACCTGTCATGTCGAATAACTCGATAGTTACGGAAGCAACATCCGCCACGGAGTAGTCGATCATTGTCGATGGATTGAAAGGATTCGGATAGTTCTGCGAGATCGCGAATTCAGTTGGAACTCCGATCACAACTTCGTTAGCGAGTTGATGATACTGAGCGGTCCCGTCGAAATCGATCTGTTTAAGTCTGTAAGAGTATTTACCGGCCACGAGTGCACTCTCAACAAAGGTGTATTCAGATATCGATACGGTGGTTCCTTTACCTTTCACGAAGCCAACCGGATTCCACTCACCGGAGGCTAGTTTTCTTTCAATCTGGAATCCGCTGTTGTTCTTCTCAGTGGCTGTTGTCCACTTCAGAGTTACTGCATTTCCCGTTACAGTTGCCGCGAATGATGCAAGTTCAACAGGAACAGGGTTTGTTGCTTCATCAGCTCCCCTGTATGGAGTCCCGGTGTTTCTCACCTGATTGTCGATGTCCGTCAGGATTCCTGCGATCGGTGTTCCGGCGAGATCAGGATCACCGTCTGAGGGTGCGACAAGATGCAGATCTGTTGCTGAAGTGTAGGTGATATCCTTGAAAATAGTGTTCGCCTCAAATGATCCGGCTGCAGCTTTATACTGTGCAAGGTCATTATACAACGTTGTGCCCCATCCGGCATGGAAGTTATCAACAGAACCCGCCGAATAAGAGACATTATAATTCATTTCAGCAACACCATTCGGGGCATTAATGAAACTTCCGGAGTGATAACCTCCTGCGACACCCCCCGTTCTTGTGTTCTTAAAGAGGTTGTTCCTGATCTTAAATACTGAAGTATCGTTTGATGCCGTTTTTACGAAGGCAGCCGAAAGAACATTCCCTGCAGTTCCGCCACTGTGCACTCCACCAACATTAACTGAATTGAAATCAAACGAGAATGTGAAAGGAACTGAGCCACTGACCAAAACACCATAGCATGCACTGACAGTAGCCGGGCCATTCTGATCGAGAGCAATAAAGTTGTTGAATATCTGATAGTTGCCGTCCCTGCCGGGTGTGATAGCGATACCTCTCATTTGGGTGGAGGAGGTTGATGATCCATTTATACCGTAAATCTTGTTTCCTGAGATAAGAAGTGACTGCCCTGCCACTGCGCCTGTAATGATCCCTGATACGATGGTGTTGTTGTATCCTTGGCTCTGGTAGATCAGGTTGTTTTTAATTTCAACGCTCGGACATGCAGAGAGTAACCAGATGCCCGCGTATCCCCAGTTAAATATCTCGTTATCCTGAAAAGAAAGATATCTGTTGGGATTGGCAGCAGTTCCGCTGGAAGCAATTCCGGTTCTGCTACCCTCCAGTTTACAATTGGTTACCTTGTTGTATGAGTTACCTTCAGGGTTATTAGCCGAAGTGGCGAACTGTATAACACGGGGTCCCGCACTGTTCTGAAGACTGTTTTTAGCGTGAATGTACCTTAGTTCATTGTATGTCGCGCCATTGATGAAGTTGATTGTGGTTGTGCTGGCACCGGAAGTGGTGGTATTCTCGATAAAGAGATTGATAGAAGAACCCGTTCCGCCTGCACGTCCATCAATGGTTACAAAGTCTCCGCCATCGAACAGGATCACAGGCAAACTTGCCTGAAGTGAGGTCAGACTTATCAAATTAACACCAGCTGCCGGACGGATGGTGATCCGCTTTGAGGAGTCAATTCCGTCTTTCTGAGTTATTGATATTGGGAAAGTTTCGCTTGCCGCGGTATAAGCAGCAGTCAACTCTATTAAATAACCCTGTGTCATTGGGGTTATAATGGCCGCGAAGGCCTCGGTGATTGATGCATGTGAACTGATCAGTGTTCCCGTTCCTGATTTGAGTTCGACTGATCCCGCCTGAGCGAGAATTGCCGAACTCAGCAGTATCGAGGCCGCCGCTGAAAAAAGTAGATGTCTTATTTTCATAAGTTCTCCGGCTTTTGTTTTGTGAAAGGTTGGTTCAAATTATCGAAACAATTTACACAAAACGATCGACTTAACAAAAATTTAACACTGCATAACACCGTTTATCACAAAAATCGTGTGTTATACCATATAAAGCTATTGACAAATTTCAAAAAAAGTGTTAATTTAGCACTCGCAATTTATGAGTGCTAACAACAAGTGTTTATTAAACATAATGGAGGTTAATAATGTCGATGAATCTTCAACCCCTCGCAGACAGGGTTATCATCAAACCACAGGAAGCTGAAGAAGTTACCAAAAGTGGTCTGTATCTTCCCGATACCGCAAAAGAAAAACCGATCGAAGGCTTAGTGGTGGCTGCCGGTCCGGGTAAGGTTACCGAAGACGGTAAAACCGTTCCGATGTCAGTTAAAGTAAACGATAAGGTTCTCTACGGCAAGTACTCAGGTACTGAAGTTACCATCGAAGGTACACAGTATCTGATCATGCGTGAGAGTGACATTTTCGCAATCATTAAGTAATTAAGCAGAAGGATATAAAATGGCTTCAAAATTAATTGAATTTGATGTTGATGCTCGTTCCAAACTTAAAAAAGGTGTGGATCAGCTCGCTAACGCAGTAAAAGTAACACTCGGCCCCAAAGGCAGAAATGTTATCCTTGAAAAGAAATTCGGCGCTCCCCTCGTAACCAAAGACGGTGTTTCGGTAGCTAAAGAGATCGAACTCGAAGA
>RHKR01000272.1 GCA_008363265.1 Chlorobiota bacterium | reverse complement strand
CCCTGCAGCACAGGATAGCGGGACAGTCGATCCGCGCCCAGTGGTCGAAGGAGCCGCTGAAGCCCGAGCAGTATGATATAGCAGCGGGCTCGACCGAGTTTCCTTATGAAATAAAGAACTTCAGGATCGAGGGTGCATTGGTGCAGACTCCTCTTTTGGCAGCGGCTTACAGGGCGGTTTACCACACGCAGGTGCCGTTCGCTGTGGAGTCGTTCATTGATGAGCTTGCTCACTCGAAAAAGATCGATCCGTTCAAGTTCAGGCAGAACCTTATGAAGCCCGGAAGCCGCGAAAGGGCAGTTCTCGAGCTCGCCGCTGAGAAGGCAGGCTGGGGGAAGACACTTCCGAAGGGGCAGGGAATGGGCATCGCCTTCTTCCAGGGGTATGACAGTTATTGCGCGCAGATCGCATTAGTTAAGGCTGAAGGCGGAGGGCTGAAGGATGAACCGGTCAGTGTGAAAGTGTTGAAATATGTGGCGGTTATCGACTGCGGACTGGTGATCAACCCTGATACCGTGAAGGCGCAGATGGAAGGGGCGATCATTTTCGCTCTCAGCGCGGCGATGAAAGGGAAGATCACAGTGAAGAATGGCGCGGTGGAACAGTCGAATTACGACGACTACCCGATCATTTCGTTTGATGAATCACCAGACATTGAGACCCACATAATGGAGAACACATTCAAGGTGGGAGGTGTCGGCGAAGTGGGGATCGGCGCATGTCCCGCGGCTTTGGCAAACGCCATTTACGCCGCCAGCGGAAAGCGACCGAGGAAACTCCCCGTCCTCAGCCGCGGCTGATTACCAGTTCTTAAAGAGCATCAGCAGGGTACCGGCAACAATTATGAGGGCGGCAATACCTTTTTTTAGGAGGCCGCCTTCATCAAATATCTTCCCTCCAACCACACTCGCGAAAAATACCGAGAGCCGTTTTATCGCTATAACGAGCGCCACGGGCGCGAGCGTGAAGGCGATGATCTGCGTGTAGCGGTAGCCGATGGTTAGCACGGCCGTTATAAGTGTTAGGTATAAGGTATTAGGTATTAGGTGTTTGGGTTTTGGGTTTTGGGGTTGGGTCTGCTGCGGCGGATTGAATGGGTTGGTGATCCTGGTGCGGGTGATGAGGAGAAGGATGGCGAAATCGAACAGGAAGAAAACATGCTGGAGGAGCATGAATGAGGAGGTGTCCATTTTCTGGTCTTTGAGGAGGTATTTGTCGAGGATTGTGGAGATCGTAAAAAACGCGAGGGCGGCGGCAACATGGATGTATTTCTTCGTACGAAAGAAGACTTTGAACGGCTCGATCATCCGCCGCGGCGGATCGCCGAGGGTTTTCATCTCGATGAAGTATGAGCCGGAGAGGAGGAGGATCAGTCCGAGTGTTTCGTTCAACGAGAGTGTTTCACCGATGAAGATGAAGGCGAAAATGGCGACACTTCCGGGGGTGAGGGCAAGCAGGGGGAGGGCCGAGCTTATCTCAAGGTTCTTCAGGGAAAGCATCACACACCAGAACGCGAGGGCCTGAAGGAGGGTTTTCACGAACATCACCCAGGTCTGCTGAAGCGTCAGGTTTGACGGGTTGAAATCGAACAGGAAGATGAGGCAGATGATGAGGTTTACCCATGAGAGGTGGAACGAGAACTCGAGCGCGTTCATCTTCACGAGCGCTTTTTTCTGCGTGATCGCCGCGATGCTCGAGAGAACCGCTGAGGTGAGGGCCAGGGTGAACCAGATCATTGTCCGTCCTTCAGAAGTGATTTTATTTTCTCTATCGTCAGGGGGGCGGAGCCTTCGTAATGGTTGTTCACATTTACGAACACTTCTGTATCCATCTCCGCGAGGGTTTTAATTAGCTCGCCGAGCTTGTGTATCTCCTCATCCTTCGGGTCCACTATTTTATTCCAGATGCCGCCTGTTTTTTGTTCGATGCCTGAGCGGTCGGGGCCGTGGAGACGGATGATCGCTTTCCCGGGGATCAGATGCCTGAATTTTTCAACCGTTTCGAACACGGGCGGCATGAAGTAACCCTGTAGGAAGACCGGAATAACGCCCTGATCGTGAAGGAGCGTAAAGAACTCATTGTTGAGGTAGTTGGGGTTCCTCGTTTCAACCGCGACCGGCACTTCGCGCGGTATCGCCTTCAGAAAATCTTCAAGCTGCTTCATGAATACGCAGGGGTCTGGCATTTTCTGCTTGTTCAGGTACTCAAACTGAAGCATCGCAGCGGCAGTTTTGTGTTTTAGTGGTCCGAGGGAGTCAACGAATTTATTCCACAGCTCAACAGAGAGGAAGTGGGGATTGTTGGAAGTGTGATCCGCCTGCGGCGGAGTGAACTGTGATCCGCCCGCGGCGGAGTGAAGTCCTTTTGAAGTGTGAGATGATGGCTGAGCCGTTCCGGCGAATTTGGGATAATAGTGGGTAAGTGTTATCGCGTTCGGAGCTTTTATGGTGAACCGGAAGTCATCAGGGGTGGCGGCATCATATTCCGTGGTGTCTTTCTGCTTCGGCAGAACGACGGGCGACCCGGGGGCGAAGAGTGACCAGAACCACTGATCCACCTCAACCGTGCCGTAGGTTTTCGCGTATTCTTCAAGGTAATTCTGCTTGTCGTAGTGCGGGTACACGAGCCCCTTCCACGAATCATACTTCCAGCTGCATGTGCCGAAGTGAATATTTGTTGTAGATGGCATCCGATTAATTTTTATTTTAACACGGTTCAAATTTAATCTTTTAGCACTTAATTACTTCTGAAATGATAAACAAAATATCGCTCGACAACCTTTCAAAATTCTTCATCGCGGTGCTGGGCATCGTAACCGTCAGTCTTGTGCTGAAGGAACTGCAGAATGTCTTTCTCCCTTTCATTATCGCCTATCTGCTCTATTTCACTTTCCTGCCGTTGAACAATTACCTTACGGCACGGAAGGTACCCCTGGGGTTGGCCGGACTGATCGACATCGCGATAATTTTTCTGATCTTCTACCTTTCGGGGAAATTCATCGTCGATAGCCTGGTGGCATTCAGTGAGGAAGTGGGGGCATACGAGGCGCAGCTCTCGAAAATGGTTGTGGAAACCGCCAAATCACTCGGAATAAACGACCCTTCACTTCAGAATTTCTCGATAAGCAACGCCCTTCAGGGGATCGACTACGGATCGCTCGCGGGCGGGTTGATCAACTCGACCATCGACCTGCTTGGATATGTCCTTTTCGTTATCTTCTTTTTCGCGTTCATCCTCCCCGGTCACAGGGCGATCTACAACGCGATCGAAAAGAGAGTGGTTTCACCGAAGAAGCTTGAGGTGATCAGGAGGAAACAGGCTCACGGCGAGGTGGTAACCCCCGAAGAGGAGCAGAGTGAAGCGGAGCTTGAGGAGCAGGCGGTGAAGCTGGAGCGGACCTTCAGATCGATCCCTGAGCAGATACAGAAGTATATCCTCACGAAACTTGTGCTTAATGTGCTGGCCGGTGTAACGGTCGGCGGCGTGCTGTGGCTGCTCGATGTCCCTTTCCCCGCGGTGTGGGGGACGCTGACGGCGATCTTCAATTTTATACCGACCATAGGTTCGGCGCTGGCGTTGATCCTTCCCGCGCTGATGGCACTGATGCAGTCGGGAAGTGTCGGTTTCACCGCTTTGGTGGTTGCGGCCATCGCTTTGATCCAGACTTTCTACTTCAACTTCCTCGAGCCCATGATCGTCGGGAAGCGACTGAACCTTAATCCGCTGGTGATCCTTATCTCGGTGTTGATCTGGGGCTACATCTGGGGTATAACCGGGATGTTCCTCGCCGTTCCGCTCACGGCGATCATCAAGATCGTGATCTCAAATTTCGACTCAAAGAACATGCAGTTTATCTCTGACCTTATGGGGTCGAATGAGTGAGGTGAAATGTGAAATGTGAAGTTTTAGTGTAGAGTGTAGAGAGGTTTTAGATAGACCGCGGATTTCGCCACGGCGAAGCGGATTAGACGGATTTGTCTGAATCAGGATTTACAGGATTTAAGGATTTGCAGGATTTGCAGGATTTTCTGCTGATTTTGCTACAGAGATTTCCAGTTACTTTGTGGCGTCCCTTGGGGACGATTGCCCCCAATGGGGGAGGTCTCCAGAGCAAGCATCGCTCTGTAGGAGCGAAATATTGGTAGAATGAAATTGTAATTTGGCATGCTCCCCGTAGGGGTGCAATGTTGGTAGAACATTGAATAAATTGATTCGCTCCCCGTAGGGGTGCAATTTCTAATAGCGCTGGTGGGGCTTTACCTGGGTGGAATACGGAACACGAATTATCTACTTCACCACCTGAACCTTTACACTTTTCGAATAACTCTTACCGCCGCTGCTCAGCGAAACGCGGAGAATATACACCCCACTCGTGCCCGCGCGGGAGGCAAGATCGATCTGTTCTGAGTGAACACCGGTTTCTCCTTGTGATGAACTGCTGTATATCTTCTCACCCAATATATTGAAAACTTCTGTCACCAATTCACCCGGACCCGGGAGGGTGTATTGTAATGTGACGGGTCCA
>RHKR01000271.1 GCA_008363265.1 Chlorobiota bacterium | reverse complement strand
CTTCTGATGGCGAACCTTCAGGCGTTCTTAAAGTCGATCTGTACTCAGAATATTGAAATTTCAGCCGCTACCGGGACGATAAACAACCTGGTAACGGAAAACACAACCGACGGCAAGTTTATCACTTTCTTTTGGGGGATACTCGACGATGAGGCGGGAACCCTGACTTATGTTAACGCGGGGCACAATCCGCCGCTTCTTGTGAGGAACGGCGAGATCCGTTATCTCGACAAGGGAGGTATAATCTTCGGGGTAATGCCCACGATAATGCCTTACGCATCGGAGACGGTTGAACTTGTTGAGGGTGACCTCGTTGTACTTTTCACCGATGGTGTTACCGAGGCGAAGAACCCGGAGGATGAAGAATTCAGTGACGAAAAGCTCGAAGCCCTTGTGAAAGAGGACGCCGGTAAAAGCGCCGGATTGGTCCTGGAAAAGATCAAGGATGAGGTGCACAAATTCGCCAATGGTGCTTTTCAGTCGGATGACATCACTATAATCGTGATCAAGGTTAAATCGAATTGAAGATCAGTAGTATCTTTTTAGAGAAGAAGTTCATCATAAACACCTCAGCGGTGATTGTGGCACTCATCGGACTGTTGAGCATCTACCAGTTGATATTCATAAACACCACTTCGAACGATGAATGCCTCTGGTATGCCGGCAAGAACAAGGAGGGCGACTGGGGCATTGTGATCCGGAACATCAAACCCGGCGGCGTGGTTGATATGGCCGGCATCAAGAACAACGACTACCTGTTGGCCATAAACGGGCAGCCCGTTTACAACACTTATGAGGCACAGCAGATACTGAACCGGCTTGACTACGGTCAGTATGCCGAGTACAGAATAAAGAGGGACGGGAAGGTTCTCACTGCCAAGGTTTTCGTGAAGAAACTGATAAGTTATCCCGATCTTTTTTACTCGATATTCTATTTCGTGTGGCTCGCGGTCGGTTATCTGGTGATCATATCGAATCCCCGGGGGATAATGAATGTCTTGTTCTTCCTTATCGGGCTGTTGGGTGTGCTTTTCTCGACGCGTTGGGCATTCCTTGACCACTTCCTCTTCCTGAACCCGAAATTTGAAGTACCGGTTGCGTTTTACTATCCGTGGCTGATCGCGAGCAGTTTTCTCTCAGGCGTATATGTCCACTTCTTCCTCGAGTTCCCGAAGAGGAGCCGCCTGATGCAGCATAAGTACGCGACTTATATCCTCTATAGCTGTTTTGTGATACCGGGAATCTACGCTGTATTCAGCACGCACGCCCTTGCAGCCGACCGGGAGGCGATGAAGTACTGGATCTATCCCGAAGCGATAATAAGTCTGATGAGCGTATTCGCGCTGGTGTTCGGTTTTGTGTGTATGATCGTAAGTTCGATCCAGTACAGAAAGATGAAGGAAGGGGTGCCGCTCAGATGGCTTACGGCAGTATATCTGGTGGGGCTGGCGAGTGTTGTTTTTATTTTCTTCTATGCTCCGCGGAACAATATAATTTTCTATAACAACCCTGAATTTTACATTGTCCTCCTTACCCTTACGCTGATCCCGATAGCATTCGCGGTGGCGATCTTCAAGTATCAACTGATGGATGTGAGCATCGTGGTTAAGAACACCATCCTTTATGGAAGTGTAACCGTGAGCCTCGGTGTTATCTATTTCCTTACCATCTACGGTTTCGGACAGGTAATTGGGAACATCTTCGGAGCGGAGTACAAAAACTTTGTCGCGGTGCTGAGCTTCGTGATGTTCGCGATGGTCTTCCAGAGGACGAAAGAGAAATTCCAGGATATAATAACTAAAAGATTCTTCCCCGACCAGTATTTTAACTCGCAGATACTTCTGAGTTACAGTGACGAACTGGCGAACATTGTGGGGCTCGAGAACATCCTTCACTCGGTGATCGAGACCTTCAAGAACCTGATTATGGTGCGGAAGCTAACGATCTTTCTCTCGGCCGGGAATAATCTTGTACTGTCAGACCAATTCGGCACGACGGAAACGAGGGATAAGCTTTCTTCGACCCTCTCCGATCTCGAGCTTAAATATAACATCTTCCTCGATGAGGGGAACAGGAAGTACCTTACTGAAGACACCCTCGGTATATTCGACCGTGAAGACAGGGCGTGGCTCCGTAGCGAAGGTTTTCACCTGGTTCTACCGCTTAAAGTGAACAAGCGGCTAATTGGTTTGATGGCCATCGGGGAAAAGGTGAATGGCAACCCATTCGCTCAGGGGGATATCGAGTCGATAAGTTCGGTGGCTTCACAGATAGCGGTATCACTCGAAAACGCGAGACTCTATGAGGAAGAGACCAAGAAGGCTCAGCTTGAGAGGGATATCGACGTGGCGAGGGAGATTCAGGAATCACTCCTCCCGGGAAGTTTCCCGATAAATGAAAGCATTGAGATCTTCGGAAAGATGATCCCCGCTTCACACATCGGTGGTGACTATTTTGATATTATTAAAGTATCGGAGTCGCGGTTCTTCATAGTTATCGGTGATGTAAGCGGAAAGGGCCTCCCTGCTGCGATCCACATGACACGCGTGCAGGCGATGCTCAGGATGCTCTGCACTCAGAACAGAACCCCCGCGGAGATACTGAAAGAACTTAACAGGAAGATCTACGACTCTCTCGGCAAGAACTGGTTCATAACCATGACACTGATCGGACTTGATACTGAACAGAACTGCCTGAGGGTCTGCAGGGCCGGGCATACACCTCTTCTGATCTCACGCAATGGCGATACAGGCTTCCTGCAGCCGAAGGGACTTGCAGTCGGACTCGACAAAGGCGATCTTTTCGATCTACACCTCGAAGAGATCAGGCTCGAACTGAGACCCGGCACTTCGATGCTCCTTTTCTCCGATGGTATCACCGAGATGATGAACCAGGAGAACGAACTTTATGGCGATGAACGCCTTAGATCAGTTTTCGCTCAGTACCGTGACCTGCCGGCTTCCGAACAGTATGAAAGGCTAACGGTCGATCTCCACACGTTCCGCGGCGAGAGGGAGTCGTACGATGATGAGACCGCGCTCATAATCCGCATAAAATAATTTCCGCTCTGAGGCCGGGGGAGATAAAATATTTCCCCCGGCTCTTGCAAAACTCACAATAAAAATTAAATTTCAACTGTGTATTTTTTCAGATACGCGATCTCATTCCGGTGACCTCGCGGAGACCCTCATTAACGGAGGATACAATGTTAAAAGACAAGGTTGAACTGCACTCGAAAGGGCAAGATCACGCGGTTGTGGTAAGAACGATCTTCCTCGAGAACGGTAAAATGGCCCACGATTTCTACCTCTTCACTGAAACCCGTGGCAGCACGGCTTTCGACAATATCCACTACACCACTGAAGGCCATCTGAACATCGAACTAAAAGACGGAGTCACGGGCATCGTGGTAGGGCACTACTTCTATCCCAACAGTATGATCGCCGACAGGTACAACCTCGACTCGGAGGAGTGGGACGATGCCTATGAAGAGAAGATGAAACACACTGCCAAATAACCCCCGGATCAGAGAGGTTCGGGCAGCCTGTCTGGTTTGGCGTAGGTGAGTCTGGCCAGCCTTTCGGTTGTGTGATAGCTGTCGAGCCCTGAAATGGCTACAGTTCCGGCCTTCTCGATGTCGATGTAACCATCCGGTGCAACCACCCCATCCGGAAGGAGAAGTTCAATGATCTCTCCGACCATGAACAGTGTGCCGTTCGCTTTTATTTCTGCCTCCTCAACAAACTTCAGTCCGATCTTCACTTCTGCCCCGGCAACATAAGGAGCTGCTATATTACCCGAGTACCACGGTGTATGCCCGGCTGCTTCGAACTCGGAGACACCATCCGGGTACCTAGCCGAGGTCTGATGTGCTGCCTTGAACATCTCCCTGCTGACATGATTCAGAGTGAAAACCCCTGTTGCCTTGATGTTCTCATATGTATGTCGCGCTACAGTAACAGGTCTGAAGAGCATCCCAAGAAGCGGCGGGTTTGATCCGGCATGGATTACTGAACTGAAGATGGCAAGATTTGTATCTCCTTCGGGGGTAACGGTCCCAACAAGGTTCGCGCTTTTGAACCCTGCAACCGAGTTTACAAGGTTGGTTCTGTACCCTTTCTCGAGGGAGAGTATTTCATCTTTGGTTAATCTCATTTTATGCCTGTCGGGTTTAAATAGTGAAAAAGATCAGTAAAGAGCGGAATCGTGTGGACCGGAGATCATAACCTTGTCGACCCGTCTTCCGTCCATGTCAACAACTTCGAACCGGAACGATCCGTAGAAGAAGTTATCACCCGCGTGTGGAATCTTCCCGAGCGTGGCTGCAACGAATCCGCCGAGGGTTACGAACTCACTCTCCTTGTCGGGGAAATTGATCCCGAGTTTTTCGCCCAGAACATCGAGGAGCATTGTGCCGTCAACGAGGTTTGAGCCATCTTCCCGCCGGGTGATATCGGGGGTGTCTTCGGCTTCATCCTTTTCAGGCAGGTCGCCGAGGATGTTTTCTATAATATCGTGAAGTGTGATCACTC
>RHKR01000270.1 GCA_008363265.1 Chlorobiota bacterium | reverse complement strand
GATTATTTGTTTCGTTCTTATTCTACCCATACGAGGCACCTCCCGGTGTCGTGGTCCCGCTGTGCGGGATCGCAAGCAAGGCGAGAGGGTATTAAGAGGATAGTGGTTCGAAAGGGGTAGCACTCCGGAGGCCTGCTCCTTTGGAGGGAGCATTTCAAATATGAAATTCCAACCTACCGACATTCCGCCCCTGCAGGGCGGGGGTCCCGCTCCGCGGGATCGCAAGCGAGGACGTTCGAAGAATCCGAGTCGGGCATGCGCCACAAAATAATGGATGGTCCTGTCCATCGTGTTCAAATCCTGCCCATCGTGTTCAAATCGTGGATATCGTGTTTAAGACCGGGCTTGCCCTTCGGGCGATCGCAAGCAAGGATGCATGCGCCACAAAGTAATAGATGATCCTGTCCATCGTGTTCAAATCCTGTCCATCGTGTCCAAATCGTGCCCATCGTGTTCAAATCCTGCCCATCGTGTTCAAATCCTGTCCATCGTGTTCAAATCCTGCCCATCGTGTTCAAATCCTGCCCATCGTGTTCAATTCATGTACATCCTTGTCCATCTTTCGCATCTTTGTCCATCTTTCGCATCTTTGTTTGCTTTTAGCAACCGAATAGTTATTTTAACATCAGGAAATGATTTTCTTTTTAAGGATTTCCGATGATCACCGCAGAAATTTCCATCCCCCGGTCGGGACTGTGCATCTCGCCAGTGCAGTCGTTCTTCAAAGAACTGTATAGAAACCTCAATTATCCCCTTGAAATCATTTACGGGCTTGAACCGGCACTTCTGTTGGCTTTAACCATTTCGGTTAAACTATCGCCGGAGGCGTCCCATCATTTCATGGTTGCCGAATGACTTTCAGGTATGTGCTGATCATTTTTGCGACCGGGTTAACCTCATTCCTCACCACCTATCTGTCGTCATCGGTCAATCTCGCGATGAAGACGATAGGCGAGGAGTATCTTGTGAGCCCCTCGGAGCTGAGCATGCTTGCCTCGCTCTATCTTCTTTTTTCAAGCATATTTATCGTTCCGTTCGGTAAACTTTCCGACACCATTGGTGCGAAAAAGACCCTTGTTTTCGGCTGCGGATTCTTCGTGATCACCAATCTTTTGGTCACGGTTTTCGCCCGTGACTTCACATCGCTGCTCGTTCTGCGCAGCTTGCAGGGGGTGGCTTCGGCGTTTCTTGTTGTCTCGAACACCCCGATCATCTCAGTGGTGATCCCGAAGGAGTACCGGGTAACGGCAATGGGGATTCTTTCAGGGCTGATCTATTTCGGCAATTCGGCGGGAAATTTTCTGGGCGGACTACTGACCGAGGAGTTCGGGTGGCGCAGTATCTTCATTTCCGCCGCGGCGATGGGAGCCGTGGCCTTCATTTTGATCCAGCTCATGGTGCCGCGGAGCAAGGTGGAGAAGGAACCGGGGAGGGGTGTTGATGTGGCGGGGATAGTTTTTTACGGACTTATGCTCCTCTCGCTGCAGTCGGGGGCTAATCAGCTTGATACACCGGCGGGGAAGTTGCTGCTGGGCGGTTTTATCGTTTTCGCGGTGCTTTTCGTGATGAGGCAATACAGATCATCCCGCCCGGTTTATGATGTCCGCATGTTCCTCGAGAACAGGGTTTTTGCCGCCGCCAATGTATCGGTTTATCTTAATTTCTTTGCCACCACGGGTACCACCTACCTCCTCGCGCTTCACCTTCAGTGCAACCGGGGGATGAGTGCCACCGAAGCGGGGGGATACTCCTCCTGCAGCCGTTGATGCAGTTGTTTGTTTCACCTGTGGCGGGGTATATTTCAGACAAGACCTCCGCGCAGAAGGTATCATCGGTCGGGATGGGATTTATCGCCGCGGCACTTCTTATCCTCTCGATGATCAGTGAGGAGATGCCGCTCTATTTCATCTACACTTCATTGGTACTCATCGGGATCGGGATATCACTCTTCTCGGCTCCCAACATTTCAATAATTCTCGGCTCGGTTCCGGCGAACAGGAAGGGGATGGCGGCCGCCTCCAATTCGCTTATGCGAAACCTCGGGATGCAGACCAGTTTTATCGCCGCCGGGAGCGCTTTCCTTCTATTTATCGGGAAAACCGACGGAATTCCGGCCTCAAGCTACGACGAGATGCTTCTGGCCACCAAAACATGTTTCATTATTTTTGCGATCCTCTCATCGGTGGGGGTATTTATATCGCTGATGAGAAAACCCAAAGAAAAAGTTGAGGCAGTTTCAGCATGAACAACGACTACGCCCTTAGAGTATACAGAAACGCGGTTAGCAGGGTGCCCGCGTACCGCGATTTTTTGATCCGGGAGCTCGGGGAAATTCCCGAAGTGGAGTCGATCGATGATTTTTACCGGCTTCCATTTATTACAAAAAGCAACTACATAAACGCCTACCCACTCCCCGCGAGGTGCGAGGATGGAACGATCCAGGGGAAGCATTCGCTATACCACAGTTCGGGCTCAACGGGGAAATCGACCTACTGGCTCGCGAGCAGGGAGACCGAGGCGAACTATGCCCATAACCTGCTGAACACGCTCGATAAAAATTTTCAGGTGAGGAGCAAGCAAACCCTCGCGATTGTCTCATTCACCCTGGGCGGATCGCTAAGCGGAGTCCTTTTCGCGTGGGCATTGCGTGAGATCGGTCTGGAGACGGGAATGATGACCGTTGCAACCCCCGGCATGAATGAAGAAGCAACGGTGGATCACATAGTTGAGTTTTCGCAGTATTTCGACCAGACGATAATCTTCTCATACCCGGCATCGGCCAAGAACATCATCGAGCACGCCGCGGCAAGATGCGGTGACCTCTCCCGGTTCAACATCAAGCTAAAGCTCGTCGGCGACACTTTTTCCGAGACTTTCAGGGACAACATCAACCGCCTTTTGGGCTATCCTTACGGCTACCCGGGATCGGTGAGTTCCGGATATGGAGCCACTGATTTCAGGGCTGCAGGGGTTGAAACGGTTCTCTGCACTGTGACAAGGCGGTTCATGCACGAAAACTCGAAGCTGGCGGAAGTGTTGGGAGTTGACGCGATGCCGTCGCTCTGTCAGGTGAACACCGGGGGTATTTTCATGGAGGAGATCGACAACGAGATCGTGGTGACCCAGAACAACGCCGTGCCGCTGGTGAGGTACAAAACCTCCGACCGGGGCGGGTTGATCGCTTACGATGAGATGATCTCGCGTCTGGCCGCGTTGGGATTCGATCCCGTTAAGAAAGCGATCGAATGGGGGTATTCGCCCGCGACTTTCTCGACCGAACCGTTCGTGTATATTCAGGGACGGAAGGAGGGAAGTATCGGTTTCCGCGGGATGACGATCTACATCGAATCGATAAAGAGGGTGATCGAAGCGGATGAAGTGCTGGCTGATCTCCTGACGGGTGAGTTCCAGATGAGCGTTTCCGAGGATGAGAAGGGGGAAAGCTGGCTTGAACTGGCGATCATCGTCCGGCCGGGGAAGGAAATTAATGACCTCGCCGCCATTTCGAGACGGATCGGACTTGCCCTCGGGAAGGCGAGGGGAGGGATATATCAGACTCTGGTAGCGGAGGAGCACCCGGCGGCATTTCCGCGGCTGAGGGTGGTTCAGCGGGACGAGATAAAAACCGCCTCGGGCCTGAAAATAAAATATATTAAGTGAAAGAGATCATACGATGGCAAGCAATGAGCTGAACGCGCTTGGAGTTTTTGAGAATACGCAACCGCTGAAGATAGAGCGGATCACGATACACAGGAAGAAGATGAAACTGGTGATACCGTTCGAGACATCGTTCGGGAGGTTTGATTCGCTCTTCCGTTTATATCCCGAAATCACATTTTCCACCCCTTCGGGTCAGAAGGTAACCGGCATAGGTGAGTGCAGCCCCCTGAGCGCGCCATGGTACGACTACCAGTGCCACCGCTCCGTTGAAACCGCACTGGGGTACATTGTCGGGGCACTCACGGGAAAAACGATCGACGATCAGGATGGCCTGCCCGTCGAGGGGCTTGAACCGGTCACCTCTGTTCACGATCTGCAGGCCAGGTACAAATGGCTCGTGGGGCACAACATCGCGAAGTGCGGCATCGAGGGGGCTTATTGGGATGCTGTTGCTAAACTGAACGGCGTGCCGGTCTGGAAACTGTGGGGCGGTACCCGTGCAAAGGTGGAAACCGGTACCTCAGTGGGACTTGAACCGACGATCGACGGGCTGATGAGAAAAATTGAAACCGCGGTCGATGAGCTGAAAATATCCCGCGTGAAGGTGAAAGTGAAGCCCGGACGCGACATTCAGTACATCGAAGCGATCAGGAAGAAATATCCTGATATAAGGCTTCAGGTTGATGCCAACGCGGCTTATGACCTGTTCAGTCCGAACGATCTGGCGACACTGAAGGAATTTGACAACTACAACCTCCTTCTGATCGAGCAGCCCGGTAACAACGAAGACTACTACGACCACGCCCGCCAGCTCGCGCACATCAATACCCCCATCTGCCTCGATGAAAGCATCCTGAACGCGATGCACACCCGGCAGGCGATCGAGCT
>RHKR01000269.1 GCA_008363265.1 Chlorobiota bacterium | reverse complement strand
CAGCGTATTCGCCGGAGGGCACCATTTCCTGAATCGAACCTGCATAGTAAACCACCCCTTTGCCCTCTTTCAGTATCATCTCCACGAGTGGATCGTTGCTGTAAGAACCTCCGTCGGTCGCGATATACCTGAGACCTGGGGAATCGATCAGATCATCGATCACCTTCCGGATTATCTCAATGACCTCCCCGAGAGTGTTGGTCCCGGTTATAGTGGTTGCGATCCTGAGCTGGATGTCTCTTATCTTCTTCGCGAGTACCTCTTCGGTAATATCCTTCTGAATGCTCCACACACCAAGGATCAGGTCATCTTTTATCTGGCAATAAGCGGTGTTGCTGTAGTACTTCCATTCACCATTCAGGCCTATCTCCTTGGTAATAACATTTTCCACCTGATAGCCTGACAGTATCACCTGCTTGTTGGCTTCGAAGTTGAACTCGCTTATTTCACCGCCGTATAGTTCGAGCAGGGTCTTACCGGTGAGCTGATCCGGCTCAGAGTAGCCGTACATTATCGCGAGCGCCTTATTGCACTCTGAAATGTAACCCGTTCTGATCATTTTTTCGGTTTGATCATCAACTGGTAAAAAGACCGGAACAGGATCGGGAAACTTAATATAACAGATGCCGTCGTTCCCTTTCTCGAAGAAGTTGCGGTACCTCTCCTCGATCGTGGCGATCACACCTTTGAGCCGGGATATCTCGTTCTCAAGTTCACCGATGCGATTTTGTGTCACGGACGGATATTCTTTTTTCACAGTTTAGCCCCGGGACAGATATCACTAAGGATACACCTGAAACACTCCGGTTTCCGGGCGAAACAGACATTCCTTCCGTGTGTAGCGAGCTGGTGGGAAAACAGAACCCAGTCGCCCGGTTCTATCAGTTCCTTAAGTTGTCCCTCAATTTTGTCAGGATCGGATGAATCGACCAGCCCAAGCAGGTTTGAAAGCCGCTTTACGTGTGTATCAACCGCGATGGCAGGCTGACCGTAAGCATTCCCGACAACAACCGATGCGGTCTTCCTCCCCACCCCGGGTAACTCCTTCAGAATATCGAAATCAGAAGGGACGTCACCGCTGTGATCATCAACTATTATCCGGCAGCAATTCTTGATGTTCTTTGCTTTCTGACGGTAAAAACCGGTGGAAAAGATATCTTTCTCGATCTCTTCAAGTGAAGCATCCGCGAAAGCACCGGGGCTGTTGTATTTTTTGAAGAGGTCTGCGGTCACGATGTTAACCCGCGCGTCGGTACACTGAGCCGAGAGGATGGTTGCCACCAGAAGCTCGAACGGTGAGCCGAAATTAAGGGCACATTTGGCTTCGGGATAAATTTCCTTCAACCTTTTTACGATTTTCGTGGCTCTATCAGCTCTATTTAAGTGCATTGGCTTGATTAGATTGTTATATTTGCTTTGGTTCTAATATTTTTATCGGTGAATTATGATAGACATCTTACTTAATGCCTCCAAAAATACCCTCATCCATCTGGTCCTCCTTTTCGGACTCACGGGACTGATCACTGCAGTCATGTTCCTTCTGCAGAGGATGATCTGTATCTCATTCAGCAAAACCACAGGTTGGGGCGGTGTTTACTTTACCGGATGGATCGGTACACCGATCCACGAACTGGGGCACGCGCTCTTCTGCGTCCTCTTCGGACATAAAATTCAGGAAGTGGCCCTCTTCAAACCCGATAAAAGTTCCGGGGTTCTCGGATATGTTCGTCACTCATATGATCCCAAAAGCGTCTATCAGAAGGTTGGGAACTTCTTCATAGGCATCGCTCCGCTACTCACAGGCAGCGCGATTCTCTTCCTCCTGTTCGATACTTTCTTTCACGGAAGTGTTGCACCTGAGCTGCGATCCGGGTTGGATATCAACAACATAAATACTTCTGTTTCCACTGTTTACGCGGAAGTGATGAGCGGAATGAGACAAAATTTTAACGCAATCTCCACTTCAGTGACCAAACCGACGATTACCTCGGTACTGCTTGTTTACGTGATGGCTTCGATCTCGGTTCACATGGCTCCGAGTCACATCGATCTAAAAAACGCACTCTCAGGATTCGGGCTTATCGCCGGGATGATATTCATCTTCAATCTGGTTATGGCCATAACCGGCTCAAGTGCCGTGCTGCTGGCGACTCCCGTTACCGGTTTCCTTGGAAAACTTCACGGAATACTCCTGTTCGGCCTGGCGTTAACCATGGCAGCTTTCATCCTGTTTTATGTTCCGCTCGCCCTCTACTATTTTTTCAAGTCGAAGCGGATACTCAATCCCTTGTTTTAAGCCTGAGGGGAGGCTCATCCGGCCTCCCCTCTCACACTTTACAGTATTTCTTTCAGTGTCTCGTAGTGAGCTGCCACCGTTTTATCGATGTCTTCCTCAGTGAGTGCCGTGCTGAGGAACCAAGCCTCGAACTGCGCGGGTGGGATGTATATTCCCCGCTTCAGCATTCCATGGAAGAATTTGCCGAAAAGCGCGGTATCCGACTTGAAAGCTGAATCAAAATCATACACAGGCTCTTCTGTGAAGAAGATCGAGATCATTGAACCTACACGGTTGATCCTGAACGACTTCTCAAATTTGGCGTGATTCTCTCTGAATCCGGCCTCAAGACGGTCGGTTTTATCCTCAAGTTCCTGATAGATACCAGGATTCTCCTGGATGTGGTGAAGTGCAGCATAACCCGCTGCCATCGCAAGTGGATTTCCGCTGAGTGTGCCCGCCTGATAAACCGGACCAAGCGGCGCGAGTTTCTCCATTATCTCCCTCTTTCCACCGAAGGCTCCGACAGGAAGACCTCCGCCGATGATCTTGCCGAAAGTAGAGAGATCGGGCTTTACACCAAATAGCTCCTGCGCTCCGCCTGCGGCAAGTCTGAATCCGGTCATCACTTCATCGAAAATGAATACTATGCCTTCCTCTGTGCAAAGTTCGCGGAGACCGTTCATAAAATCTTCAGTAGGAACCACAACACCCATGTTACCGACAACAGGTTCTATTATGATAGCTGCGATCTCACCCTTGTTCTCTTTCACAAGCTGTCTGACGTTGTCAAGATCGTTGTATCTCGCGATGAGGGTGTCTGAAGCAGTGCCTTTTGTAACGCCCGGACTGTTGGGTTCACCAAGGGTAAGGGCGCCACTTCCTGCTTTTATCAGGAAGAAATCGGCGTGACCGTGATAGCATCCTTCGAATTTGATTATCTTGTCGCGTCCGGTGTAACCCCTGGCGACTCTCACCGCGCTCATCGTAGCTTCGGTACCCGAGTTGACCATCCTCACCATCTCAACGGATGGAACGAGTGAGGTGATCAACCGTGCCATTTTAACTTCCATCTCGGTTGGGGCACCAAAACTCGATCCGTTCTCGAGAGCCTTTATCACGGCATCTTTTATGAATTGCGGATTGTGTCCGAATATGTGGGGACCCCAGCTTCCGATGTAATCGATGTATTCGTTTCCGTCAACATCCCACATGCGGGAGCCTTCACCGCGGGCCATGAAAACAGGGTTTCCGCCCACTGATTTGAACGCCCTGACGGGCGAATTCACACCTCCGGGGATGAATCTTTTACCTTCTACAAAAAGCGATTCGCTTTTCCTGATTCCCATTAAAACTGCCTTTCCAAAATTACTGTTGCCTGTCGAGAACTCTCGAGGCATCTTTTGCAAAATAAGTGAGTATCATGTCGGCACCGGCCCTCTTGATCGCGACGAGTGATTCCATCATCACGCGCTCTTCGTCGATCCAGTCGTTCCTGCCGGCAGCCTTGATCATGGCGTATTCGCCGGAAACCTGATATGCGGCCATCGGCATTCCGGTTGCCTCTTTTACCCTTCTGATGATATCGAGGTATGCACCCGCGGGTTTTACCATTATGATATCGGCACCTTCTTCAACATCACTGAGTGCTTCACGGATCGCCTCATCACCATTGGCGGGATCCATCTGGTGCGATCTTCTGTCGCCGAATGCGGGGGCTGAATCAGCAGCGTCCCTGAACGGACCGTAAAAGCCTGATGCGTACTTGACCGCGTAGCTTAGTACCGGTATGTTCCTGAATCCGTTCTCATCGAGCCCTTTTCTTATCGCTGCAACACGACCGTCCATCATGTCAGATGGAGCTATTACATCAGCACCGGCTTTAGCGTGCGATACGGCTTCTTTCACAAGGAGTTCAACCGTTTCATCATTCAGAATTTCTTCACCGTTAAGCACACCACAGTGCCCGTGTGAAGTGTATTCGCAGAGGCAAACGTCGGTCATGACCAACAGGTTCTGCACTTCAGCTTTTACCGCTCTGACCGCTCTCTGAATGATTCCTTCATCAGAGTATGCATCCGAGCCAACTTCATCCTTGTGTTCGGGAATACCGAAAAGGATCACAGCGGGAATACCCATTTCCGCCACTTCCCTGCACTCTTTTACAAGGTTGTCGATCGAGAAACGGAAAACACCCGGCATAGAGCGGATCTCTTCCCTGACATTCTGTCCCGGAACGACGAACAGCGGATAAATAAAATCGCGCGCGTTGAGTTCC
>RHKR01000268.1 GCA_008363265.1 Chlorobiota bacterium | reverse complement strand
TTCATAAAGGCAGCAATCGATCACATTCTCCGGCTTTGAGGTCAAAAGTTCATAGTGAGTGATCCCGGGTTCCTTCCGGGCGATATCATACGCAGGATTGAACTGGATAACAAGCTCGGCTGTACCGTCTTCACCACATCTGAAAATAACCCTTATAAGTGTTGATGGGAGTGAGGAACGGATGAGTATCGAGATCATGTGACCGGCGAGACGGTCGATCATAAGGGGTGAACAGGTGGAGATGAAAGTTGAGCAGCTGCTCACGAAGAAAAGGTCGATCTCTTTCTGAACGGCCATGAATTTAAGGTTATTCGTTACCGCGCCGAGGATCTTAACCAGATCGACGTTTTTGGGAATGAACTCGGGGATAATAAGGCCTCCGAGTGAATCGATCTGTGAAGCAAGGTTTTCGAGATTCGTGAGGGCGCAGACGAGGTCTCTCAGCGATTCGTTTTTGAGTCTGGTGTTCGGCTGTTCGTTTATGATATCCAGATTTCCGCGCGCAATGGTTATATTGCTTCTTAGATTTGAAGCGATGGAGCTGAAGATGTTTTGTTTTAACTTCTTCCGGTAGGTCTCTGTTGCCAATTGATGCGGACGCACACTGCTCATTCAGGAATCCGGCTTGTAAGTTCGGAAAATTTTAGGAATAATTCATAAATATAAGTAAACAGTAAAAATATCCATGCCCCAACTTATTGAAGATAAACTGTTAATTTTATCAATACTGGTAATTCTGGCAATTTTAGTCACGAGACTAACGAAGAATTACGGTGTGCCCGCCCTGATCCTGTTTCTCGGACTCGGAATGCTTGCGGGATCCGACGGGCCGGGAGGGATAGAGTTCGACAACGCGCCACTGGCCCAGGCTATCGGAACGATCGCACTTATTTTCATTCTTTTTTCCGGCGGGCTGGAAACAAAATTTGAATCTGTTAAAAAAGGGTACAAGTCGGCATTTTCTCTTGCCTCCATTGGAGTAATAATCACTGCCGGTCTATCCGGTGTTTTTCTCCACTTTGTGGCCGGATACGATTTTAAGCTTTCACTTCTTATCGGATCTGTAATTGCATCCACAGATGCTGCCGCGGTTTTTTCAGTTCTGCGGGCGAAAGATCTCGGCCTCAGGGGCGATCTCCAGCCTGTACTCGAGATCGAGAGCGGAAGCAATGATCCAATGGCGATCTTCCTCACCGTGATGATGATCTCGGTTCTCACGATTCCCGAAAAACCTTTATACGATTATCTTCTGCTTCTTGTTCTTCAGTTCGGTATCGGTGCTGTCACGGGTCTGGCAGGCGGCAGGTTCATCACCTGGATAATCAACCGTCTTGATTTTCTTTCACCCGGGTTCTATCCCGTCTTTGTTCTTGCGTGCGCGCTCGGGATCTACAGTGGTACAGCCCTGATCTCGGGATCAGGCTTCCTCGCGGTTTATATTGCGGGAATTGTCGCCAACTATTACGAATACCAGCACAAAACGAACACAACAAGGTTTTTTGAAGGGCTGGCGTGGCTGAGTCAGATCGGGATGTTCATCACTCTCGGACTTCTTATCTTTCCCACCCGGCTCGTTGATGTGGCCCCTATCGGAATCGTATTCGCCCTCTTTCTCATGTTCATTGCCCGTCCGCTTGCGGTTTCCATCTCATTGATGTTCAGTGAATACAGTCTACGTGAGAAGGTATTCATAAGTTGGGGAGGTCTTCGTGGCGCTGTGCCTGTAATACTGGCGACTTTTGTTCTCACAGCGAATGTCGAGGGGGGAGGCCTGGTATTCAACCTTGTATTCTTCGTGGTTATTTTATCAGCGCTTGGGCAGGGATGGACGCTTCCGTACGCAGCGAAACTTTTTAAGGTTTCCGCAGAGAAGAACCTGACGAAAAAAGTGCTGATAGATCTTGAGACGGGGAGAGGGGATGACAAAACGCTCTTCGATCTTTTTGTGCAGCCCGGTGCTCCCGCTGTCGGACAGAAAATCGTTGAACTCGGTTTGCCGAAAGAAGTACTGATCGTTCTGATCGAAAGAAAAGGGAAATATGTGATTCCGTCAGGAAGTACCAGGATATCGGAAGATGACCTTGTTATCCTGCTGGTTGACAAGCATCAGATAAAAGAAGCGGCAGCCTACTTTAAGACTGCGGATGATCAGCCTAAATTATCCGAACCACAGAACGGTTAAATGTATACCTGAACATCCTTACGATCAGTCTGTAGACAAGCAACAGGTAGAAGATATACACCGCGATGGCGACAATTCTGACAACAAAAGAGAAGGCGGCGTTTTTAACCGGCTTGTAAACGGGAAGAATCCCCTCTGTTCTGATGACGGGATTCAGATAAAAAACGGTTTTCGGGTTGTAAACTTCCGGCCTCAGGTATGTTCTCACTTTTTTTAGCGGATAAACCAAAGAGTCTGTGCGTGAAAAAGTTGCCAGAACCTCACCGTTATTTCCTATCAGTCTGATCGAATCGGTCGGAGCCGCCAGCCTCAGACGGAGGGTATCGTTGTCAACACGCATGTACCTGAGGTCGTTATCCACCACACCCCGCTCACCTGAGACCGCGATCGAATTCCCTTTCCTCAGCGCGTCGAGGATCAGATTGCTCAGGAGGGAGCCCGACCTGACCATCGTCCAGAACCTGCCAGTTTCATCCGCTCTTCTCTGATCATGGGAATCATCGTTGCCGTACCCGAAGGCGGGGTAGCCTGCAGTGAGAGCGGCATCCCACTGCGGTAGTGACGTCCTGTAATGATTTAGAATTTCGATGTGGGTGTAGTTGGAGAGGTACTGAAAATCCTCAGGCGAGTAACCGTCGAGGAATTCGGGATGGTTTATCGCAAGGAGCCGGGCAGTTGGTCTAAGCCTCTCAATAATATCCTGTTTGTGGTGAAGCGATTGCACAAGAGGGTAGTCGAAGTGCACCACTTCCTTCGCATCGATCGCCTGCTGGTGTCTCTTAAAAATATTGTAACCGTGTTCATAGATCGGGATGAACTCTTCATCTTTCGTATCAGGCGCGCGGGTGATCTTGTGGTAGTCGGATATCCCGATAAAATCGTAGCCGAGAGATCTGTAGACCGAGTCGAGCTGTGCCGGTGTCAGTTTCCCGTTGGTAAGTCCCTCCCAGGCTATCGCGTGGGCGTGGAAATTGGCTTTATGCCATTTTCCTGAAGTGTCTGCGTATGGATTGTACCATTCATTGCCGGTAAAAGGCTTGAGAGCAGGGAACCTGTATACATTTGTGAAGGTGTACGGGAAGAACGCCACAGCAGCCAGAAGGAAAACCAGAATGACAATTAAGAAAATGGGAACTATTAGCAGTTTTTTGAAATTCATTTAACGGATTGTGGTCAGATCAGCGGCAGAAAAATGTTATATTTGTGATCGCAAATTTACGAAATTTCGTGTTATTTAACAATTAAACGAATGAGAAAGGAACAAATGTTTATGGAGACAAAAGCACAGGAGAAATTCACATTTCAAGCGGAGATCAATCAACTCCTCGATATCCTCGTTCATTCTTTATACAGCAGCCGTGAAATATTTTTAAGGGAACTTATCTCCAACGCGTCTGATGCACTGGACAAGATGAGGATAATATCACTCCGCGGTGAAGAGTACCACCAGAAAGACCTTCCCCTCGAGGTAAAGATCTCGTTCGACAAGGAAGCAAAAATGCTGGTTATAACCGATACCGGTATCGGTATGACCAAGGAAGACCTTGTCAGAAACATCGGAACCATTGCAAAATCGGGAAGCTCCGAGTTCATTAAGGCTCTGAAGGCCGGCGATGCGGATGCAAAGGAAATTATCGGCAGGTTCGGTGTCGGGTTCTATTCGGTGTTCATGGTGGCAAACGAAGTGAAGATAAAGACCAGATCATACGTGAAAGACGAGCTGGGTTACATCTGGCGTTCAACCGGTTCAGGTGACTTCACCATTTCTGAAATGGAAGAGAGTGCAAACCGCGGAACAACGATCGAAATATATCTTAAAGATGATGCTGTGGAGTTTGCAGAGAAAGAAAAGCTCGAAGGAATCATCAAGAAGCACTCCGGGTTCATATCTTATCCTATCTACCTCGCGGGCGAGAGGATCAATACGATCCCCGCGCTCTGGAAAGAACCCAAGAGCAACATTAAACCTGAACAGTATTCCGAATTTTACAAGTTCGTTTCCCACGACTTCGAAGATCCCGAGTGCCACATCCATATTAATGTGGACGCTCCGATCCAGTTCAATGCGCTTCTTTTCATTCCTAAAAAGAATTTCGATTTCTTCGGGATGAACCGTGACAACTACGGTCTCGATCTTTATGTACGAAAAGTGCTGATCCAGCATCAGTCGAAAGCGCTATCACCCCACGCACCAGAGCGATTGTGGCTGTGGATTACGCGGGGCAGCCGGCCGATTATGCGGCGCTGCGGACACTGGCCGATAGGCATAACCTGATTCTGGTGGCTGATGCCTGTCATGCCATTGGCGGCAGTTTTGAGGGAAAACCCGTCGGCAGTATTGCGGATTTAAGCACATTTAGTTTTCATCCGGTTAAACATG
>RHKR01000267.1 GCA_008363265.1 Chlorobiota bacterium | reverse complement strand
TAAAGTCAGCATCAGAATATCCGCAGGCCGCCACCTCTGAGGGGTTATTCCCAAAGCCGCAAATTCACTCTGCAATACTGCATTTTCAGATTCCAGGTAACCGTTGAGACCATCGGTATAGGCTTTCGGCAGGACAGCGGTCTCGACCGAAAGTTCACCTGCCTCAATCATTGCACGTTTCTTCATTCCGGTCTGCCGGAAATATTTATCGAACTCAACGGCTTCCTGACCGAAATGCGCGGCGAGTCTCCCTTCGGCGATCATCCTTTTGAACTCAAGTTCAAGCAGCCTGTCGCGCGCGTGCAGGTATCCGAGAGCGAAGATCAGATCCCGCCTGTTGCCTGCAATAATATAAGGGATACCAGCCTCCCCTGTTCTGATCTCGACATTCCCCGCAAGACCCGCCAGTTCCACTTCCCCCTCGTACTGAGGAACCGAAGTGTTGATAAGCGACCTGAAGAAGAAGAAGACCGCCATCGTGATTACCACGATGGCGAACAAGGGAGCAATAAAATACTTTAGGAGTTTCTCCATTTTCTCAAAACTGATTTATAATGCCAAAATGTATCTTGCCGTCGCTAAAGCCCTCGCCACTCGCAAGTGCATAGCTTACGCTCAAAAGCCCGATACCCGTCTCAAAACTCATTCCGAATCCATACCCGGTTTTTACCGCGGTTGCCTCCACGATCCCCCTGTTGTTGTCACCGCTAAGGAGATAATATCCTGTGTCGAAAAAAGCGAAGAGATAAGACCTTCTCGTTAGCAGGAACCGGTACTCCAGATTCGTCCATGCCACGCGGTTACCCCTGAACTGTTCTTCCCTGTATCCGCGGAGGGTCGAATTATCCCCAAGCCTGAAGAGGTCGGAGTCTTCAAGCAGGTCACCCTGTATTTCCCGCACACTTACGCCGAACGCGGCAATATTTCTGCTGAACACCTCGAAGTAGAGATCGAGATCAAATGTGATCTTTCTGAGATTCAGCTGAAGTTGTTGTCCCTGGGTGATGAATTCTGCCGGTCCGTTTATCTTTTTATTGGATATGGCAAAATATGAAAAAAAGTTTATTCCACCGGTCGGAGAGATGGGGTCATCACGGGTATCATATCTCAAACCAATTCCACCGGTGGTGATGGTTGAGTTGAAAACGGTAAAGACGGGCCGCTCGAAGAGCGTTGGGATCACAGAGCGGGATGAGAAGTTCAGAGCCAGTGAAAAATTCTCCCCGGCAAAATACTCAGCTGAGAGCTCAATTACACGATCAACATACAGGGTATCCTGTTTTCGCTGGTACAGCCGCGGTGTGATGCTTAAAGGCAGACCCAAAAGCCAAGGTTCGGTATAACTCAGGTCAAGTTCCTGCGAATTCCTGCTCAGCTGCTGCCATTTAAAACTGAAATTGCGCCCGGTACCGAAAAGGTTCCGCATGCTTATGTTGACCAGACCCGTTAGATAACCCGTTTCCTCATTCTGTCCGGGTGGTATATATCCGATCACGCCGTCGAAATTGTTGGTATTCGTTTCTTTTACCGTGATCTTGAGTATCCCTTCATCCTTCTCGTTGAAGTAGAACTCAGGAACAGGAACCGGTTCAAAAAAACGGAGTTTGTTCAGCCTTGCGGTTATCAAAGATGATTTTCCCGGCCGGTAGATATCGCCGGCTTTCACGTTGATCTCCCGCAGGATCACATCGGGTGAAGTCCCCTCGTTTCCGGAAATTTCAATCTTGCTTATAACGGCCTGCCTGCTCCGGTCTAGAGTGACGGAAACATCCGCGAAAAGTGAGCTGGAATCAGGAGAGTACGTTGTGGTGATCGAACCGATCGTCAAGCGGGCGAATGGGAATCCAAGCTCTTCGAGATGGTCAAGTATTTCTGCAAAGAGTGCTGACATTTCCCCTTCGTTATAAGTACTTCCCTCGATAAAACTCAAACCACGGACACCGTTCAACATCGAGTCAACTCCTTCACCCGTGATCTTCAATGATCTCAGGGTGGCCTCTGGACCCGGGTTAATGTTAACGAGGAGTTTGTATGAGGAGGAGTCAGTCTGCAGAGTCTTGAGCTCAATTTTGTGATCAAGGTACCCTGACGCATTAAGAAGCCGCGACAGGCCCGCAGCGGCACTGTCAGGAATGAAGAAGGAAAGTTTTACGGGGATACTGAATCCGAGGGCGGCGCTTGCTTCTTTTAGGGGTATTGGTGATCCGTCAGGGTATTCCACTGATGTTATGCTCTGTCCCGCGAGGCTCCCACAGGCCGCAAAAAGGAACAGGTTAAACCATTTCATTCATCAGATTCAGTTTTTTCCCCACTGTTTCCACTTCAACGAGTTTGAACAGTTTCTGCGCGCTCTCATTGCTCACTTCGCAGACTTCAATCATGCCTGCATTGGCGGCCCCAAAGGCGGTTGCGATCTTTAGAGTATCTGAAAGAATCTCGTCTTTAAATAGACCGGTGACCAACCCGGCAACAAATGCATCCCCGCTCCCTGTCTCGTCTACCCGGTTGATCACAGGAGGAATTACCTTGTAGATAAAACCGAAATGATTTACAAAAACAGGACCCGGTCCATCGGTTATCACAGCGATTTTTACCCCGGTCTCCCGAAAGCGGTTCAAAGCTGCTATAACGTCATCTTCAGTTTTCAGAGGTGTCCCGAGCCATCCGGCAGCCTCTTTCCTGTTAATGTGAAGAATTGTCGGTTCATGGGTGATGGCGTTGGCCAGAGCTGTGCCGTACGTGTCAAGAATTGAGGTTTTATCGTATTTTGAGGCAAGATCGAGTCCGTAGGCGAAAATATCATCACATGCGGGTGAGGGACTGCTGCCGGAAAATACAACATATTCGCAGTTCTGCATCATTTTTTCAAGTTTTGCCTTGAACTCGGTAACCTCAGCTTCAGTGATCACAGGGGATGAACCGAAGTAGTGGGTCACCCTGTTTGCCTCATTTTCGATCACAACACTACCGAATCTTGTTTCAGCTTTGGTAGTGATCGCGGTAAAATTGATCTTTTCAGCTGTTAAAGCCGCCCTGAGGCGTCGCCCATGATCACCCCCAAGAAAAGTAAAGGCGAGGTTCGGAACTCCGGTCCGGTTCAGTTGCCGGCTTACGTTTATCCCTTTCCCACCGGCATAGTAGGAAAGTCTGTCACTCCTGTTGGCTTCACCCTGTGTGACCTCCTCAAAATGCAGTCTGTGTTCGATGATCGGATTAAGTGTTACCGTAAGGATCAATCGTTGCTCCTAATATCTGTATCTGTATTCACCAAAAAATGGAGTTATTAGGCGGTAGTCGCCGAATCCTGTCTGATCCACGAACACAAAGCGCCTGTTAATATCGTAGTAATCCCATATTTCGTACGGTTTGCTGTCGTATTCGAAGGGGTGCCTCTCAATGTTGTTCGGATTTCCGAGGGTGATATAGACCATCCCCATATCGCTTCTCCATCCCTCAAGCATTTGCTTGAAGTTCTTGTTCGCGAACTCAATCCTTCTGTAGTATTCATTGAAGACTTCATTCTCGGGGGTGCCCGTGGTCGGATCTTTCTTTTCCCAAAATTCCATGTAACGCTGAAGTTTTTCGGCGAAATCCTTCCCCTCATGTATGAAATCGATCTCGGCCGGACCGGCAATGTAGATCATCTGGTCGGCGGCCTTTTCAAGGTCCTTCAGAGTGGCAGGCATTCCGGACCATTTTGAGTAAAAGGACTTGGTGCTTCCAATAATGGTACTCCCATCCACGAAGGGTGCGCTGATCACCATCTTGTACTCACCCATTCCGGCATCTTTGAAATTGAATGTGTAAAAGAGCTGATTATTGCCTGCACTTATGTTCTCAGTCTTTTTCTCACTTACAAGTTGATCACCATTCATCCCAAGAATGGTATATGTAACTTCAAGATTTCTGGCGGTGGATGAATAAATTTCGTAAAAAACAGGTATGCCATCCCTCTGTGAGGCAACATTTCTTGAAAGATTGGGAATTATTCTTGTCTTACCCGACTCTGTGGTGGTCTTGCCGGTGATCATCATGATATCGCTGATGGCAAGTTCCTGAGTGAAAGTTCTGGCCTGGAATTCAACCTCAGCCCTGTACTCCTTGCGCGAGTCGAGGTCTTCAACGAGGATCACAAAATTGTACTTTCCGGGCGCAAGTTTGAATGAACGGGAGGACAGATTGTAATCGCTTTTAGAGATCGTTTTCTGGTAGTCGATGAGTTCGATTTTCTCCGTCCACTGTTTCTCGGTTATCAGGTTGAGTTTGTTTTCATCCTTGACAGTGATGGAAACCGCGTACTCAGCCCTGAATTTTTCCCCCGCTTTCACGAAACTCAATTTATCAAACGGCAATTGAAGGAAAAAATCAACCCGTGTCTGCGAACTGTCGCCTGAATAAAAATTGTAAATATCAAAATAGAAAACCGGCTCTCTGCTGTAATCTTTCGGTTTCCCGGCATCCGGTTGCGCGAAGGCGACTGCAGTCAGCAAAAACACAAAGCTAAAAAAGGTTCTTTTCATATCATGCGCTTTCAATTTTACCGAACAGGTCATATTCGGCAGAGTCA
>RHKR01000266.1 GCA_008363265.1 Chlorobiota bacterium | reverse complement strand
GTGGTGGGAAAGCGGGTGATCGGGATATTGAAACGCTCCGCAAGATTTTTCTGGCAATGAGCAACGACATTCGCGTCGTTCTGATCAAATTGGCAGATCGCCTCCATAACATGCGCACTCTTGAGTTCCTTCAGCCCGACAAGAGGAAGAGGATCGCCACAGAAACCCTCGAGATTTATGCTCCTCTTGCCCACAGATTCGGTTTAGGGAAGATCAAGTGGGAACTGGAAGACCTTGCTTTCAAGGAACTTAACAGGAACGCTTACGACGATATCAGAAAGAAGCTGAACCTTAAGCGTGATGAGAGGGAAGAGTACCTCCGCCGCTTCCGTGAGCCGATTGACGCGGCCCTGAAGGAGAAGAATTTCGTCTACGAAGTAACCAGCCGGCCGAAGCACCTTTACAGCATCTACCGCAAGATGATAAAACAGAACAAGCCTTTTGAAGAGATATTCGATCTTTTCGCGGTCAGACTCATTCTCGAATCAGATAATCCATTCGACTGCTACACTGTTTTCGGTATAATCAACGCGCTTTACATCCCCGTGCCAGACAGGTTCAAGGATTACATTGCAATTCCGAAGGTGAACAATTATCAGTCGATCCACACTGCTCTGATCGGCCCTGAAGGCAGGGTCGTTGAGGTTCAGATCCGGAACCAGAAGATGAATGAGATTGCCGAGAGGGGAGTTGCCGCGCACTGGAAATACAAGGAAGGGAACATCACCAAGGACAGAAACACCGAAGACTATGTTCAGTGGATCAGGGAAATGGTGGAAAGCTCGGGCAGTGAAGATCTTAAGAAAAACATCATTGAGAACTTCAAGCTCAACCTCTACGAAAATGAGATATTCGTGATGACACCCAAGGGTGATCTGAAGAGGTTGCCTGTTAAGTCAACCCCTGTTGATTTCGCGTTCGCGATCCACTCGAACATCGGACATCACTGCATCGGTGCGAAGGTGAACAAGAAGATAGTTCCACTCGATTTCGTTCTGAACCGTGGCGATCAGGTTGAGATCATCACCTCGAAAAATCAGCATCCGAACAAGAACTGGCTGAAATTCGTGCAGACGCAGAAGGCCAAGTCGGAGATCAGGAAGTGGCTGAACAAGGAGGAAGAAAAATTTATTGATACCGGGCGGGAGCTTTGGGAGAAGCGGCTTAAAAAGCTGAAACTCACACTTGGTGAGGCTGAAATGGCCAAGATTCTCCAACGGAACAAACTGCATCACACACGGCAGATGTACAAGATGCTCGGGCAGGGAACACTGAGCGTTGATACACTTCTTGAGGAACCGAAGGAAAAAGAATCAAAAGTAATCGGCTCACCGAACATCCAGTTCGAGGATTTCGCCCGTTATGCCCGTGGTACCGGCGGGGAGCTAGTGGTTGACGGTGAAGACATCAAGATGATGCTTTCTTACTCGAAGTGCTGCAACCCGATCCCCGGAGATGACGTGGCGGGCTTTATCACCACAGGAGAGGGGATAAGGATACACAGAAAAACCTGCAGAAACCTGATAGAAAAATCGAAAGTTGAGCCGGAGAAAGTGGTCTCGATCAGGTGGCCTGATGTTGAGAATTCATCATTCCTCGCGGGATTGATCATACGTGGTGATGACTCGACCGGAATGCTGAAGGATATTGCCAACACAATAGTGAGCTACAACAACACTTCGATAAAATCGATCAGTCTTGAGGCCAATGATTCTTTCTTTGAAGGACAGGTAACCCTCTACGTTCAGAACCTTGATCACCTTTCAAGGATAATGGAACGTCTGAAAAAGATAAAAGGGGTTTACTCGGTGGCCCGGATGAGCGAGGCAAAATAGTGGAGGGAACGAGGGTGCTCGCGATCGATTACGGAACAAAGAGGATCGGATTGGCGCTCTCGGATCCGATGAAGATCCTCGCGATCCCTTTTGACACCTGGGAGAACAGGGGAGACCTCGTTGAAAAGATTCTGACACTGATCAATGAGAAGAATGTTGACAAGGTTCTCGTCGGTTATCCCCTCAACGGTGACGGCAGCAAGACGGTACTCTCCGACGTGATAGAAAAGTTTGCGGCATCGTTACGTGGCCGCAGCGGGGTTGATGTAGAACTTGTTGATGAAAGATACTCTTCATCGATTGCAAGCGAAAGAATAATAAGTTCCGTGGCAAAAAAATCGAAGCGGCGCGACAAGGGTCTCGTTGATAAATTTGCCGCGGCGGTTTTACTCGAAGAATTCCTCAATTCGTAAGGCAACAAAATGTTTGGACCTGCCTCATATCCCGTTACCGTTCTGAGAATGATCCTGGTATCGCTCCTCGCCATTGTCACATCTGTCTATTACCCACTGATGGTGGTTGGTAATTTTGACAGCAGGATATCGCTGGTACTTATGTTCGCGAGTCTGCTGATCAACGGCTGGGACCTGATCGCGAATTATCAGATATACCGGACTGAGAAGGGAGAGATCGGCACACTTTCGAGGGAAATGGGGATCGGTAGCAAGAGGAGGTGGCTTGCAGTCGATATTCTTGCAGTGATACCTTATGAACTTCTCGGAACCTCAGACGCAACGACACCCTCTATATAGTTTTCTTTCTTTTTTGGATGACTCTCGCAGCTCACTGGCTTGCCTGCGGATGGATTCTTCTTGAACCCCCGCGCCGGGACATCGACGGAGCCACTCTCTACATCGAGGCATTGTATTGGACGATACAAACACTCACAACAGTGGGATTTGGTGACTATACTGCAGAAACCCGCGGACAGATGATCTACTCGATGGTGGTGATGATGTTCGGGGTGGGTATTTACGGCTGGCTGATCGGTAACGTGGCGAGCATTCTTTCGAAGCGGGACTCCGTTGAGCAGTTCTACCACGATAACATGGAACGCCTGAAAACGATCGTAAGCAACAGGGGCCTGCCGCCGGAACTGCAGAAAAGGATCAGGGACTATTACGACTATATTTACTCACGCAGCTACTCGGGTAGCGATGAACAGGCTCTCTTGGCCACACTTCCGGCCTCACTGAAGCATGATGTGCAGGTAAGTCTTAAGCAAGAGGTTATAAGGATGATCCCCGCGCTGACCGAGTCACCGGAGAATCTGATAAAAGATATTGCGACTGAGCTTGAAACCGAGATATTCATCCCCAACGACACCATATTTGAGGAAGGGGAGGAGGGAGACAAGATGTATTTTCTGCTGTCGGGTGAGCTTGAGGTTATCAGACAAAAGGACGGTAAGATCGCGACACTGAAACCGGGGGATTTTTTCGGCGAGATGGCACTTTTTGAGCAGACGCAACGGAACGCAACTATAAGGTCGTTAACCTATTCCGAGACCTACTCCCTCGACAAGTATGCATTCAACTCTGTGCTGCTTAAATATCCCGGTGTGGCGGCGATAATCGAGCAGAAAGCCAAAGAAAGAAAATCGTCAACTAATCAGTGATCAATTTGTTAACTTCACCTTCGAGTGAGGTTACGGCGTCGTTCACTGTCTCCGAAACCTCGATCAGATTGCCGATCGCGGTTTTCGTTTCCTGACTCAGTTTTTCAACTGCCATAAGGTTGCCATTGATCGCGGCCACACTTTCCTGAGCCGTGCGCATCGCGTTCCTGAAAAGCTCGAACTGCGGTATCAGTTCCTTGTTCTTCTCAAGTATCACGTTAAGATCGTTGATCATCGTCTGGATGTCATTAAAGCCTGAGAGGGACCTTTCATGATACCTTGAAACCGAATCCACCCCGTCTGTAACAGAAACTTTCACATCCTGTATTATTTCCTCGATCTCGTTGAGGGAGTTAAATGTATTCTCCGAGAGGCGTTTTATTTCATCAGCGATCACCTTGAATCCAGCTCCCGCGTCACCAGCTTTTTCGGCTTCGATCGCGGCGTTTAGAGAGATAAGGTTTGTGCGGTCGGCTATGTTTGAGATCGTCGTGATCACACGGGAGATGTTGGCCGTACGTTTGTTGATATTGTTTAGTTTTTGCACGATCGAGCCTGTCGACCTGCTGATCTCGATGATCGAATTGCCAATATTACCGATGTTCGTCTGTCCATCCATAATGAGGTTGCCAGTGTCTTCAACCGAGTTGGTGAGTCTCTCGGTACTCTCGACCAGGGAGACGGTTATCCGGTCGATCTCGGCGCCATAGTGTCTTACATTCTTGTTGGCGGTATCCTGCTCCGTGAATGTATTGTTCAGAAATGCTGCCGCGTCTGAAAGCGTTCCGGCAGAAGAATGAAGGTAGTTGCCCGCAGACTTTATTCTTATTGAGAGACCGCTCAGATCAAGAATCATTTTCCTGATGTAGTGCCACAATTTGATTATTTCATCATGTGAAGAAGCGGATTCATTATCCACGTCCTTGTGGTTTGCAGTCTCATGCTGGAGTTTGGCTGCGGCGGCCTTTAGATTGCCGTTGGCCACGAGTGCCACCACATCAGAGATGGTGGAAACAGGTTTTGTGGTTTTTTCTATAACAAAATAGATGAATACCGCGAGGATGGATGCACCGATAAACCCGACCAGCAGGATCATGTTGCTCAGGAAATAAAGCCCGGAAAAAAGATCGGTTTCAGGGATCATAATTCCGACCGACCATCCTGCCGATTTTAGGGGGATAAAATAGAGGCGGTGATCCTCACCTGAAGAGGGGTCGACAACAGCCTGAAAACCGCTTTCACCGCCGGTCATCTTCTGCCCGAGCAGCTCGAGTTCATCATCATCCTTCGACTCCGCGAGTGAGAATATCGTCTCATTCAAAATATAGTCGCTGTTACGGTGAGAAATAAAAGTACCGAAGCGGCTGATCGCGAAAGCGAAGCCGTTCTCCTTTATCCGGATCTGTGAAACGATGTCACGCAGCAGTTTAAGATCAACGTCAGCGGTGACAATTCCGAAAACGCGGCCTGAAGTTGAGTCGATGATCGGCACCGAGTAAGTGATCATCAAATTCTCGCCGCCGCCCTTGTCGTAATATGGTTCGGACCAAAGCGACTTGCGGATCGTGTAGGGGATCTGGTACCAGTCCCAGTGCTCATAGCGGTATTCATCCTTGGCAAGATCAGTATATGAGATCATATCCTTGTCACGGTAGAAGTAGGGTGCAAAAGGAGTGGAATCGGGTCTGAAAACCGGTTCATAAGCGATGCACATGCCGAATATTCCCGGGTTCTTCCGGAGGAGTTCCCTGACGACGGTGGCCACCCTCGCAGAGTCGTAGGGGTAATTTTTAACGAGACTGGAGATCGCTTCAGGGATCTTCTCAACCCCTGTCATGAATGTCTCCATTGTATTCACTTTGGCTTCCGCCAGGTTGCGGGAGTCATCCTCGATACCGTCGAGTATGATCGATTTGGATACAAAATAGTTCGTGAGATACACTGCGAGCAGGATTCCCAGCGCGATAAGCATGATGTAGCCGGAGAGCCTTTTATTCAGGGGGAGTTCAGAGAATCTTCTGATCATTTTACCACCTGCACATAGAAGTTGTAATACTTAATGTTCCCTTCGATCCTGCCAGCATCTTTGAGAACCTGGATCGCGAGGTTGAACATTCCCGGATCGAGGTAGGTGTTCAGTGTATTGTTCCTTGGTTGTATAACCGCTTCCATTGTTTTGAGCATCCGCATCTGGTGGGCGCGGTTTGCCTGAAGTCCGTTCTTTCTTTTAAGGTCAACACAGAATTCAACCGTCTCTTCCTTGTTATTGAAAGCCTCGATCCACCCTTCCATCGTGGCCTTTACAAATTTTTCAGCAAGTCCCTTGTTTTTTTCGAGGAAGGAAGCACTGCAGTAAATACCGTCTTCCGGGACGTTAAGGCCATACTCTGCTATCCGGAAGAGGGTCAGGTCTTCCTCCTTGACTCCTGAAAAAATAATGCTGTTCAGCTCGTTGTAGTCCATAACCACCTGTGCATCAACACCACCCATGAGAAACAGATTCACGGTCGATCTCACCGGCACGAACTGTGAGTTCAGGCCATACTTCGTAAGGAATGCCTGGGGGAGTTCCCTGAAGCCTGCCTGCCATATGGCGATCTTCTTGTTGTTGAGGTCGGAGAGCTGTTTGATTCCACGGGATTTCAATCCGGCGATCGTGAGCGCAGATTTGCGTGAAGTTTGGGCGATCAGTCTCAAGTTGAGTCCCTTCTCGTACTCTTCAAGAGAGCCTGAGAGGAAATTCGTAATGAAATGAGCCGAACCGGTGCGGAGAAGGTCGATGGCGTTATCCTTGAATCCGGTATGTCTGATCGAAACATCGAGGCCATATTTCTTATAGATACCCTTGGTGAGAGCCATGTAATAGCCGGCGAACTGTGCCTGAGGCTGCCAGTGGAGGGCCAGAACCACTTTTTTAAGGCCATTGCTCTCCTGCGCGGGGGATATGGCGAGCAGTCCGGTGAAAACGACCAGTATGAGTGTTCTGAAGAGTTTCTGGGAGCCGGGTTTCATATTTTTTTCAAGGGGATACAATAATCTCAAAAATCAGGTTTAATTTAAGAGGATTGAGGGAAATTTCAAAGAATTCTGAATAATAACAGTGGTGTGAATTTCAATTTATTTTTCATGTCATGCGCCCGGGAGGGAAGCAAAGTGCAATTTTATTGGAGTAAAATCGATTTACGAAATTCTTATATTTGCGGAATGTATATCAATTATCCGGAGAAACATTTGAAAAGGTTCCTCTTTTCAATATTAGCTATCTTCTCACTTTCCCTGCAAGCCCAGAACACGTATGAATTCCTGAGAGTCGACATCAGCCCGAGGGCTGCCGCGCTCGCGGGAAGCTTTACTGCCGGTTCCGGTGATGTGAACGTGATTCACTACAATCCGGCCGCGATAGGTCAGCTTGAGGGTTCACCTTTTTCAGCCAATTTTGTAAAGCATCTGCTCGACATCAACTTTTTTGGTGTGGCTTATTCCAGGAACTTTGAGGGGATCGGAAGATTTGCTGCGGCTGTCAGGTATGCCAACTACGGTACATTTACTGAGGCTGATGAGTTCGGGAACAAAGGCGGAACTTACGGAGTAAACGAACTGGCTTTAACAGCAGGAGTTCTTCGGGTGTGGCATTTGACCTGGGACTTCAATACTACATTCCATCCCAGTTGATGACGGTTGGTCTGACGATGAGCAGCATCGGCGGGCAACTTTCAACATACAACGGTGTGAGTGAAAAACTTCCTTTCGATGTCAGTGTTGGTGTCGCGAAAAGGCTTGAGCACCTTCCGGTAAAACTTTTTCTCGATTTTCACCGTCTAAATGAAGATCAGGAACAATTACTTAAGCGTTTCGAGTATTTCAGTTTTGGTACCGAGTTCTATCTCAGCAAGGTTTTAACGCTCCGTCTCGGATATGACAACAAGAAGAGAAAAGAGCTTAAGGTTGGGGATTTCGCGGGACTCGCAGGGTTCAATGCCGGGCTTGGAGTGAAGATCGACCGCTACTTCTTCGACTATGCTTTTTCGTCGTACGGTGAGATCGGAGCCCTGCACCGGATCGGTGTGAGCACCGAACTGTAACGGAACTAAATTTTTTGAAAATATATTAGTATCTTTAGAAGTTTTTTATAATTATTATTGAGGAATTTGCTCTTAATGTTAAGAGAAATGTGTAAATCGAAGATCCAAAGACCCACGGTAACTGCTTCAGAACTTTATTATGAAGGCAGCCTGACGGTTGATACAGACCTTCTTGATGCAGCTGATATTCTACCTTACGAAAAAGTGCAGGTGGTAAACGTTAATAACGGAAACCGCCTTGAAACATATACCATACCCGGTGAACGCGGTTCCGGCATTATCTGTCTTAACGGACCGGCTGCACGCTTGGGATATGTCGGCGACAAGATCA
>RHKR01000265.1:4620-5461 GCA_008363265.1 Chlorobiota bacterium | reverse complement strand
TGTACCATAAATACCATACTCATAAGCTTCAGAGATGTAATTGTATTTGATCACCGGGTTTGAGCCGGAAGACATGTAAATCGGTCTTCTGCATTTGTAGAACCTCGAATTATAAACCCTGGGGCTCGAATTGAGGCATCTAACGGGGTAGTAACCGTGAACAAAAACAGCGTATTTGATAACCGAAGTGGTGTCGGCGCCTGTATCGCGGAAGTAAAATCCTTCGTAAACACCCTGTGGGCTTTCTGTTGTGCCTTTAAAGTAAACGCTGTCACCGGGGGCGCCATTCACTTCCACAGCTCCAAGTATCACAAAACCTGTACCTGTGGCGGAGAAAGTGACCACTGACCCCTGAGGGATGAGGAGTCTGTCGTTAACTGAAACTGAACAGAGGGCTGTTACTGTGTAGTTTGGGAAGGTACCGGTGACGATTCCACCGGATCTGGCGACGAGGCTGTCCATGTTCCACACTACACCCGTACCGGGGGTAATGAACTGAGCGTTGGCTACTGCCAAACCCAGGATGAGGAAGAGGAACAATTTTTTCATAGGGAACTCCTGTAGTTTATAGTGCAAAATCCCCTGCATAAAGGGGTGCACCGGCCCCCTGTGGGCCGGTGTATCAAAAATCAGACTATTTAAGATAATACTTTTTGATGACCTTTCCATCCTCGAATTCATACACGAGGGGGACGCCGGTTGGAATGTTCAGTTCAAGAACCTCCTCACGGGTAAGGTTGTCAAGATGCATTACGAGTGAGCGGAGGGAATTGCCGTGAGCAACAACCCAGATGTTTTTACCGGACATAACCATCGGTTCTATCTTTTCAATATAGTAAGG
>RHKR01000265.1:0-4606 GCA_008363265.1 Chlorobiota bacterium | reverse complement strand
TAAGGGATGGTTCTGGCGGCAGTATCCTTGAGGCTTTCGCCGTTGGGTGGGTTGATGTCGTAGCTTCTTCTCCAAAGGTGAACCTGTTCGTCGCCGAACTTAAGAGCGGTTTCTGCCTTGTTAAGGCCTTGCAGGTCACCATAGTGGCGTTCGTTGAGTGCCTGGTCTCTTTCAAAAGGGATATCATCGAACCCCGCGCTGGCAGCAGCCAGATCAGCGGTTCTGATGGCGCGCTTTAGTACGGATGTGAAAAGAAAATCAAATTTAAGGTCTTTTTGCTTAAGCAGTTCGCCTGCTTCTTTGGCTTCCTGCTCGCCGAGTTCGGTTATATCAACATCTATCCAACCGGTGAACCGGTTCTCAAGGTTCCATTGAGACTGCCCGTGCCTTAACAGAACTAAGTAATTCATTAAGTCTCCTGTTTGCTATGTTTTTATGAAATTCAATATTAAATTTACGAAAACCTGAATGAAATATCTGTAATGTTATTTCGACCAAGGTTAAAAAATTCCGTTGGAAACAATTAATTTTAGGGGTAAAGGAACAATTTTTCCCATCCACTGTTAAACTTGTTAAATACGACTATTAAAATCAGAAATACCGGAATCAGTATGCGGAACATAATTTTATTATCGGTTTTGGGGCTCTCTTTCATCCTTTCGGCATGCAGTTGCCCAGTCTGTGAGATAACAGAGAACCGCTATCCCAAGACCTTCAAACTTATGGGTGTGCCTGAAAATATGAATGAACGGGTTGATAGCTACATTGCAGCCCGGTCGGGCGAAGATTTTTTCCTTAAGAATGTAAAGCTGAATGAAACCGCCTCCTACTTCGACTCGGTGAAGTACTATTGGGTTTACGACATCGCCATTGAGGGGAAAGAGTGGGCCTCCGGTAAAATTGAGCTTTTCACCGACTCCCTCGGAAATGTTGATCCCCTGATGGAAGTCTCCGGCATCCCTGAATGTGCTTCAAACCCCAACTCATGTGATTACACAATAACCCCCACCAAAGCAAAAGAACTGGCTCAAAAAGAGGGTTTGAAAGCGGGCGTAAAAGAATGGTCGGTAAAATTCATCTGGAACCCGAAATACAAGAATTATGTATGGCAGGTTCTCTCAACTTTAGAAGAATCTCAGGGCAGCCATGGCTTCCGTGGTTCAGGCCAGGAGCTCATCCTCGATGCCTCTACCGGGGCGAAGCTTGAGATGAATGAGTGGAAAGTCAGATAGAAGTGTGAACTGTGAGCTATGAACTGTGAAGTATTAAAAATCAGATCTGTATTGTCTAATTAATCACTGATCACTGATCACTTATCACTATCTACCATCCCTCCGGCTTTATAATATTCCCCGGGGCATGGAGAAACTTGTTTTTCATGTAGCTTTCATCGTAGCCGGCGATGCCGCATCCGACCTTGGTGAGGAGGAATTCGAGCTGGGGGTTCGCTTGGGCACATTTGTAAAAGAGTTTTACGCTCCGGTTTATATCTTCATCTGTACGCAGTCCAAAATTTTCATCCAATGTGGGGAAGGCATAGCACTGTCCGGTTAGACCTTCGCCAACACCCATCTCCGCGCCGAATGAATCATGTGCCTGCCGTGCCGCTCCGCCGTAATGTTTCCCCGCCATGTTGGAGCCGAATACAAATATCTGGTTTGGGTTAAGGGAGGTTATCATAGCTCTAGGGTATTGAAGTTTAATTCTATCTATGAACTAAATCATTTCTTTAATATTAGCCAAAGAAATCCTGTTAATTGGAGGACAATTAAAATCCACAAAATAATCCTGATCTTAGCTTGTCCTTGCGAGGTCTCCTCTTTGTGAGTCTCAATCATTTTTGTTAAGCTGTCCTTAAACTCAGTGATTGCTCTTTTTTGACTTAAACTTTCCTCAATTTGTCTTGATTTCATTTCCTTAAGTTCATTTAGCAACTCAGTTTTGATATCTCCTACCTTATAAGCAATTTCATCCTTAATGTTTCTCTCGATGGATTCAATTCTTGACTGATTATTGATTATGCTTTGTTGAATTGAAAAGAGGGAATCGTCAAACTTCGTAAACCGCTTTACAAATTCGAAAGAGTCAATTTTGTTTATCAAGATCTCATTATTTTTTGATATAACCTGCATACTTTCTGACAGGCTATTTATAATAATTTCAAATTCTTTCGAACCCTCCTCTGAGATCTCCTGTAGCGTATTTGCTATCGCTGAGTAATGTTCCTGGCTTTTGGCGATATCATCATTTTGAATGTCTTTTATTTCGATTAAGAAATCGAAAGTTGCTTTTTGATTGAGTGATATGGTTTTTCCGATTAAATCCAGTTTTGAGAGGCTGTCAGTTACAAATTGGCGGATTGCATCAAAAGATTCATCAAGTTGAGAAAAACGGTGCACAATTTCAAATGAATCGATTTTTGTGAGAAGGTTGGAGTAATTTTCCAAAACATCTTCGCCGGTTTTGATTTGTTGCTGTTTTAAGGAGACGATTTCTGATTCAAGAAACTCTTTTAATTCAGAAATTAGTCTTGAAATGGATTCCTGATTTTGAGAGAGTTTTTCATCAAGTTTTACTATATCTGATGGAATTCTTTTAAACTCATTGCTAGTGAGTTCTAGAAATAATTTCTCCGCTGAATCAAAAAGTTCTTCGGATTTACCTTTAAATGAGTCCGGTATAAAAAGGTGAATTTTCGGATCGATCCGGAGCAATGAATTGACATTTTTTTCAAACCTCTAAATTTTTCCGGTCAGATTTTCATCGATTTACGGGATTCTCAATAAATATCTCTTTAACTAGCTGTTATTGGGGCTAAAAAGATCGTTTTTAGCCCCTTTTTCTTTTTTATTCTCTTAATTCAATGCCGGTTCCGGCATTTCACTCCGCAAGTATCTATAGATTCTTCCAAAATTGATCATCGAAGCAGTGCAGAACGAGAATACCGTCGCCCGGAACCTCCCTCGAACTTTCAATTTTCTCCCTCTCATTCCCCTGGAAAATTCTGCCACTGTCGCCTCAATGTTGGCTCGTAAATTATGTCGATCTTCAGGCAATTCCCCCTTCGCCCTGTGTCTTACATGCATCAGGTAGTCCTCTTCATGAAAGTAGTATCTCCTTGCCCCCTTCCCTTTATCAGTCCGGCAGTTCCCGGCAAATGGACAACTCTCACAGACACTCTTGTCAAATTCAGCAACATACCGCTTCTTCCTCTTCGATTTCAGAGCACCCACCTTCTGTAATGGACAGGCCACCGAATACATTCCTTCCTCATCTCTGTATATCTCAGGTTGTACCCGCTTCTCCGGTCTCTGCCTGATCCCTGTCTGAACTATCCTTACACCCTTCTCTTCATACATCTTGTCGCTCTTCTGTGAGGGATAGGCCCCATCAAGATGTAACTCCTCCAATCCCGGGGTCTTCTCCTTTACAGGGGTCAGTCTCTCTGCCATCATCGTGGAATCATCAACATTGTTAGGGTAAACGGCCACATCCGTAATAAGATTGATCCTGTTCTTCGGATCACATGTCTCTACTATATTGACCACATGACCAATGTATTCGGTGTTCCTCTTCCTGCGGTAGGTCGCATCCTCATCATCAGGCGATAATAGTATCGAGGTCTTTATTCCCTCTGTCCTGCACCTGATCTCATCTCCTTCAATTATGAACTGTTCCGTGTACACACGGTTAAATATCCTGTAAATGTCTCCCGGTTCATAACGCCCGATGATCTCTTCCTTTATCCTGCGGTAAACATGAGCTATCGAGGTCAATCTCGAGGGCATATCCTCAGGCTTCAGACGGTAGACATACTGACTTGATGTCTTCACCACATATTCTGAAAACAGGTCACTGTACCTTCTGCGATCTCCTTCTGTGAGTTCCCTGTAAACCCGGTTGAGTACTTCAACCAAAAACTGGAGACGACCATACTTCCTCAGGTTACTCGCCGCCTGAAAACTGTCCGTTCTCTGAATCGCTGTGCTCAGTTGAAGTTCTTCCAACTGTCCCGCTGTCAGATGGTCAAACACCTTCTCCAAGAGATTGATACCCGTATCTATGTGATAATCAGTCAACCTGTTTATGAAGTTGAACAGGGTGGCCTCTGAAAACGGAACCTCATCCAACTCGCCCAAGCCGAGTGCTGTCTTGGTCAGAAGATTGAACTTGATGTTCTTGTGCAACTCGGCAAATGTCCACCGGTTACGATGCTGCAAAAGCAGTGCTGAGACCATACTATTGACCGGGGAGTTGGGGCGGCTCTCTTTATCCGAGTAAAGTGGAGCAAAGTCCTCCTCCCTTATCCTGCAGAAGATCAGTTCATAGAACTTGTACTCCTCGGAGTCCATAATCTCCTTGCGCATCGAATCCTTGATCACATTTTGGAATCCGAAGAGACCGGGTTGCTTGTGTTTGTGGTTTTTTCTGAACATTGGGCAGCGATAATTGTTATTTTTACTACCTCAATATACGAATAAAATCGATGCTCTCTTATTGTATTACATATAGTTACAGCAATTTTAACATCTTTTTTTATCCACATTAACCAACTTGCCCGGATACAATCCTGAGAAAATATTTACCTTTTTAGAGTGGACTCATT
>RHKR01000264.1 GCA_008363265.1 Chlorobiota bacterium | reverse complement strand
AATGCCAGCCAAACGAGATCAGCTTTAATTGCCGCAACAAAAACATAGTATTTACCGAAAAATCCAGCGAACGGAGGTATACCCGAAAGAGCGAACATGAAGAGTGCGAGAAGTGCCGCCAAAACGGGGTATTTGGTACCAAGTCCTGAGTAATCACTGATCGCGAGGTTCTTCTCTTCCCTGTCTTCGATGACTGCAATGATACCGAAGGCTCCCAGGTTCATGAAGGCGTAAGCTGCCAGATAGTAGATCAAGCCGTCAATTCCCTCACTGTTACCTGCCGCGAGACCGATAAGCATGTAACCCGCATGGGCGATCGAAGAATAAGCCAGCATTCTCTTGATATCAGTCTGAAGGATGGCTGTTATACTTCCGTAAAGCATCGAGAGCACCGCGAAGAAAGAGATAAGTGGTGTGAGCATCTCGATCGCTCTCTCCTTCGCGAACGCGGGAGATACAACCAGAATCAGAGCCGCAAAAGCAGCCGCTTTTCCAACAGTCGACATTAGGGCGGTTGCAGCAGTGGGTGCACCCTGATAAACATCGGGTACCCACATGTGGAACGGAACTGCCGCTATCTTAAAAGCGAAACCGAGGAAGAAAAGGGTAAGTCCGATCACTCCGAGAATGTTCCCCTTCTCGAAAGAGAAGCCGGCATAAAGTTCTGTGATGTTCAGAGTATGGGTCGCACCGTAGAGGAGACCGAGTCCGTACACAATAAAACCGGTGGCGAATGAACCAAGAAGGAAATACTTCAGGGCAGCTTCGTTCGAAAAAGGTCTTTTTCTCGCAAAACCGGCGAGGATGTAGAATGTCAATGACATCTGCTCGAGTCCGATAAATACCATTACCAGATCTCTCGCGCTGGCTATCATCATCATACCAAGTACGGCTGACTGCAGAAGGATGTAAAACTCACCATGATAGATACCTGTTTTCTTGAGGTAATCCACTGTGATGAGCGCGACCACCGCGGCACCGAAATTGAAGATGAAGTAAAAGAGGTTAACCTGACCTCCCGTTGCCAGCATCCCGTTAAAATAAAGCCCTTGATCACCTACTGAAAGAAGCGACTGGTAAGAAACCCCCAGGAAGCTCAATATTGTGAGCCAGGGGATTATCTTTTCCGCGCTCTTTACGTACATCTCGATGACGAGAGATACCAGGATCACACATGCCAATATTACGAGAGGCAGATAACTGTAAATGTCTGAAATGTTAAAATCCATATCTACTCAATAAATAAAATGTCATGATCAGTTTCTTCAATAGTTGCTGTGTGTGTGTCGGTTTTGTAAACCGCCAGTTTCATGTGTTTTGATACATCAAAAATATTGTCCTCTTTTTCCGCCAGCACGATCTTTATCGCTTCAAACTCTGAGAGTGTATCCCTGAGAGAGTCGTAATCATGGAAGTAGAGGCTTGTGTAGAGGTCTTCCTCTACAATTGTGATCCCCTTCGAACTTGGGGAAAAATCAGTGATAATGTCACTGTCGATCACCACTTTTAAAAACCTCGCCTTGAAAGGGAGGATCATTCTGTTTCCGTAAAGGAAACCGGTTTTCTTTTGGGCCAGTGTCTCTTTAATCGTCATGACTAACCTCTAAAAAAGATGAACCAGATCACCGCGTAAACCGGAAGGAGTACCGGCAGTGAATATTTGATCATATACTCGATGAATGTCGGAACCCTGACACCGGCTCTTTCCGAGATCGATTTTACCATGAAATTGGGTCCGTTACCGATGTATGTCATTGCCCCAAAGAACACGGCTCCAACCGAGATTGCCATCAGGTACTGTACCGCGTCCCCGTTTGCGAGGAAGTTTCTCGTCTGTTCAGCTCCTCCGTTCAGGTCATAACCGAATTTGCCCATAGCGGCGCTAAGGAAATTCAGGTAGGTCGGCGCATTGTCGAGAAACGACGATAACGAACCGGAAGCCCAGTAAAAGAGCGAACTTGTGAACATCTCACTGTTCTCTTTCGCCATGTCAGCGATCAGTCTGAGTGCCGGGATCATCGTGAAGAATATGCCGACAAAAAGGTAGGCCACCTCTTTTATCGGACCAAAATCAAACTCATTGGCCTTCAGCACTTCCCTGTCGGCAGTTTTGTATGCCATGAAGATCACACCGAACATGATGATCTCCCTGATGCCGACAGGCAAGGGATCAAGTGAAGGCACCCATGACATAACAGCGGGATCGATAAAAACCGCCGCTATTATCGCCGCAAGGTAACCAAGATTTTTTAGCCCCTTGAACTCGATCTTACCCGTGTATGTGTCTTTGCTGTCCGAACCGGCTTTATTGTTGTGGTCCAGAACAAAGAAAATACCCAGTATCATAAAAAGTGCCAATAACCAGATGATCCATACATGCTCAATGACCCAGAAAAACGGTACGCCTTTAAGGAATCCAAGGAACAATGGTGGATCACCAATCGGGGTCAGTCCCCCTCCGACATTACTCACAACAAAGATGAAGAAGATAATGTGGTAAGGTTTGATCCTGCCTTTGTTCATCCGCATAAACGGTCTGATCAGCAGCATCGATGCACCGGTGGTACCGATCACATTCGAAATAACAGCCCCGAAGAGGAGGAACAAAGTGTTCACTACAGGGGTCGCCTTTTTGTCTACCTTGATCAGTATACCGCCGCTGGCCACGAACAGCGACCCCAAGAGGGCAATGAATGAGAGATACTCAACAAGAGTATGCCTCAAACTTGTGAAATCTTTCAGGAACACCGCGTAGTAAACTGCGGTGATCAGTCCCAGAATGATCGCCACCCTGTGGTAGTTGTGCTCCCAGAAATGCTGAAAAAACAAAGGTGCGATGGCGATAAGCAAGAGCAGTGTAATGAACGGAATAACCATGTAAGGGCTTGGTTTTGCCCCATGGTGTTCATCAGCCGCTGCCGCGGTATGACCATTATCAGTATGTGAAAGAACAGTTTCTTGTTTATTTTTATTTGCCAGATCTTGCGATCCGCCTAAAGTGTCGCTGTTAAGTATTAAAAACAGGCTTATGAAGGCTACAAAGAAACAAGCCGTATGCCTCATATTTATTTTGCCAGTGCGCTCATCAATGTGTTAACCACATTGGCTGAAAACGCTTCGGTCAACCTCAGGAATGTTGATGGATATATACCGATCCATACTATGAACACCATCAACGGCACCAAAGTGATCATCTCACGGGTGTTCAGATCGGTAAGTGAATTCATTTTTTCGTTCTTTACTGTCTCAAGACAAACCCTCTGATACATCCAGAGGAGATATACCGCGGCGAAGATAACACCTGTCGCGGAAATTATTGCGTACCATGGGCTGTTAAGAATTGGCGAATTGAAAGACCCAACAAGGATCAGGAACTCACCGACGAATCCGTTAAGTCCGGGGACACCAATGGATGATAAAGAGACTATCAACAGAACTGTCGCGTAAAGCGGTACTATCTTTGCAATACCGCCGTAATCGGCAATCTCACGGGTGTGGGTTCTTTCATAAATGTAACCCACCAAAAGGAAGAGCGCGCCTGTCGAAAGACCGTGGTTAACCATCTGTATTATCGCGCCCTGCATCGACTCAACGGTGAGTCCGAAAATACCAAGCACGACGAATCCAAGGTGGGAAACGGATGAGTAGGCAACAAGCTTCTTCATATCTTTCTGCACCATTGCCACAAGCGCGCCGTAGATTATTCCTATTACGGCAAGAACCGTAATGTAAGGAGCGAACTCTTTTGTGGCATCGGGAAAGAGAGGGATATTGAATCTGATAAGTCCATATGTACCCATCTTCAGAAGCACACCGGCAAGTATCACAGAGCCTGCTGTCGGGGCTTCAACGTGAGCATCAGGCAACCAGGTGTGAAGAGGGAAGATCGGAACTTTGATCGCGAAGCTGAGCGCGAATGCTCCGAATAAAAGGTTCTGCTTCGAAACATCGAGGAGCGGACCCTGTTTGTAAAGCTCGAGAAGATCGGTAGTGAAAGCCGTTCCGGAATTGGCAAGCCAGATTACTGCTACGAGCATAACCAGTGAACCCGCCATCGTATAGATGAAGAACTTTACCGAAGCATAAATTCTGTTTTTCCCGCCCCAGATACCGATGATGAAATACATCGGGATCAGCATCGCTTCCCAGAAGATGTAGAAGAGGAACAGATCGACAGCCATGAAGACTCCGAGCATTCCCGCCTCAAGCATCAGCATAAAGAATGTGAACTCCTTCACCTTGGTGTCGATGCTCGACCATGTTGAAAGAAGCGCGAGGGGTGTCATGAAGGTTGTCAGTAAAACGAGAAGGAGCGACATTCCGTCGAGCCCAACGTGATAGAATATCCCGAGTCCCTTCACCCATTGATATTTTTCAACGAACTGAAAGTTGGTGTTGGCCGGATCAAAGTTAAACCAGGCGAAGAGCGATACCACAAAGATGACCAAAGAAATCACCAGACCGGTCACACGGACAACTTGCGCGTTGTTCTTGGGCAACATCAGGGTCAGCAAAGCGCCGCCAACAGAGAGTAGTAAAAGTAGAGAAAGAATAAAGCTATTTTCCATTAGAAACTCATTATTATCCAGAATAATGTGCCAACGATCGC
>RHKR01000263.1 GCA_008363265.1 Chlorobiota bacterium | reverse complement strand
CTGCTTATTACGGCGGAGGAAGAGATAAGGTTGCAGCGTGCTGTCTCGCGCGGTGGTCTTTCCGAGGAGGGAATCCGGAGAAGGATGATCAGCCAGATCAGCGAGGAGGAAAAGATAAGGAGATCAAATTTCGTCATCGTAAATGACGGAACAGAGAAGGAATTCGAAGCCAAACTCGAAAAGTTTCTTCAGATCCTCGAAAATGATGAGGTGGAACTCACCACGGTATATCCCAGATTTATCGAATGACACCACTTCTTATTGTTTGCGACTCTCAATGTTCATAATTTACGGTGTTAATTCAGGAGATTTTTGCAGTGTTGTTATTACTGAATAAATTAATTGTAGCCATCGTAAAACTGATGCCGCACGGCATGGTTTATTTTTTCGCTAAAAGATATATAGCCGGTGAGAAACTTCAAGACGCGATCGATCTGGTTAAGACCCTGAACAAAAAAGGGATTTTAGCCACCATGGATGTCCTTGGAGAGTCGATAACCACCAAGGAAGAGGTAATACTCGCTAAGACAGAGTGTCTTGCTGTATTGAATGCAATACACGAGAATAAATTAGGATCAAACCTTTCAATTAAACCAACCTCCCTCGGTCTTAACATAGATCCGGAATTCGCCTATCAGCAGATCAAGGAACTGGTTCAGCGCGCCAAAGAGCTAAACAACTTTGTACGGATGGATATGGAAGATTCGACCGTCACACAGATAACGATCGATGTGTTCAAGCGCCTCCGGTCAGAATACGATAATGTCGGTATAGTTTTGCAGTCCTATCTGAAAAGAACATATAATGATGTGGTCGATCTGAACAAGATCGGCACTAACTACCGTCTCTGCAAGGGAATTTACATTGAACCGGCTGAGATCGCCTTCAGAGAGAAGCAGGCGGTTCGCGACAGCTATGTCCGCAGCCTGGAAAAGATGATGAAAGACGGAAATTATGTCGGAATTGCCACTCACGATGATTATCTGGTAAAAGAAGCACTCCGGCTTAAGAAAGAATTAAATGTTCCTGACAACCGTATGGAGTTTCAGATGCTTTACGGAGTCAAGGAAGATCTGCGCGACCGCTTGGTAAAAGAAGGCCACAAAGTGAGAATTTATACCCCGTTCGGAAAGGACTGGTACAAATACTCGATAAGAAGACTTCAGGAGAATCCGAATGTGGCAGGTCAGGTGTTTACAAACATATTTAAATTCGGTAAATGACAGTACTCGGGATAGAAACCTCTTGTGACGAGACATCAGTTGCAATATTGAACAGCGATGAGGTGATAGTAAATCTCATCTCATCGCAGGATTTCCACAAGTTGTATGGCGGTGTGGTACCCGAACTCTCCAGCCGTGCACACCTCGAACAGATCGTCCCTCTTACACGGGAGGCTATCCGGAAGGCAGGCCTGACCCCGGATGATATCGATGTGGTTACCGCGACGGCGGGCCCGGGATTGATCGGTGCGTTACTCGTGGGTTTTACATTTGCCAAACATTTTGCATGGTCGATCGGAAAGCCTTTTGTCCCGGTAAACCATATCGAAGGTCATATTTTTTCTGGTTTTCTCATGCCCGAAAAACCTGTTTATCCCTTGCTTGTACTTACAGTTTCTGGTGGGCACACTCTGTTAACTTTAGTGGAGTCGGAAACCAGGATCAGATTCCTGGGTTCCACCATCGATGATGCTGCAGGTGAGGCTTTCGACAAAGTTGCGAAAATGACCGGACTCGGATACCCGGGTGGACCGAAAATACAGAACGCGGCAGCCAAGGCTATACGCAAGGATATTGTTTTTCCGGTGGCTAACCTTAAGCAGGAGTTTCATTTTTCATTCAGCGGATTGAAGACATCGGTTTTACGGTATGTCCAGAAGAATTTCCCTGATGGCGTGGTTCCTGAAGAAGAACTGAATGAGATAGCTTTTGGCTTTCAGGATTCGGTCGTGAAAGCGCTCTCAAAGAATATGGAGAAAGCGATCAAGACCTTCAAGCCCGGTTCTCTGAGTCTGAATGGTGGTGTTGCCGCCAATTCCGTGATCAGGAACGAAGTGATAAGACTGGGGGAGAAGTATAACATTCCTGCCGTTATTCCCGCATTTGAATATTGTGGCGATAATGCGGCGATGATCGCGTTACGCGGCAAACAATTATTTGACGCCGGTGAAAAGTTCACGAGGGATTCTGAGCCTTTCCCCGCATTTTACTCGAACTACCTCTATTCATAGAAGTTGATCATTTGACAGAACCAGCCGCGACCACCGAACAGAAGAAAAAAGAACCATTTCTCAGTAAACGTCAATACGGGATTGTGGGAGCCACTTTCCTGTTTACTTTTGTGCTACTGGTATATATTTTTTTGACGCCTTTCTCAAGTGGGGGTGAGGTTGTAAAGATCAGTGTTCACGAAGGTGAATCTTTCAGCGGTCTCCTCGTGAAACTTGAGGAACAGGGGATAGTCAGTTCAACTTTTCTTGCCAAGGTTTCCGGGTTTTTGGTCGGAGCAGATAGAAGACTGATGCCGGGGGTATACAGGATACCCAAGGATGTCAGTTATATTTCACTCATGTCTGTTTTTGCATCGAAGGATTTCGATCCCCCGAAAACACTGGATCTATACAGCGGCATAACCATAAATGGCATCGCGAACCGCTTTAAGCAAGCCGGTATTGATTCCGCTGACCGGTTCCGTCGTCTTCTCTTCGATTCCTCCACGGCCGCCTCTTATGGAATACCCGCGATCAATTTTGAAGGCTACCTTCTGCCTGTTCCGATAAGTGTCCTCAGCACCGATGCCCCGGAAAAAGTGATAAAAAGACTTTTTGACATGAATTCAGCCATGTTCACTGATGACCTCCTCGATGCAATAAGGAAGAGAGGCATGTCGAAGCATGAGGTGTTAACTCTTGCATCCATCATAAGCCGCGAATCACGCTATGCCGATGAAATGCCCCGTATTTCGGGTGTATACCACAACAGACTGAAAAAGGGAATGAAACTGCAGGCTGATCCCACTGTTCAGTATGCAATCGGGGAGTTAAGAAACCGGATCACTGGGAAAGATCTTCGGGTGGAGTCTCCATACAATACTTACAGGTATGAAGGTCTTCCTCCAGGACCAATAGGGAACCCGTCGAAGGAAGCGATACTCGCTGCAGTGTATCCGGAAAAACATGACTTTATCTATTTTGTAGCCGACACTAAAGGCAGACACATTTTCACAAAAACCTACGAAGAGCATATGAAGTATGCCCGTCAGTACCACCAATGGCTCGATTCTTTAGATATTACGCGCTGATCATTTCGGCGCTCCTGTTCCATGGCTGTGCGAACATGCAACCACCCGGTGGAGGTGAGGTCGACATTACGCCTCCCGCGGTCAGCGAAGTTGATCCTCCGAACAGGATGACGAATTTATCAGGCAATGAGATCGAGTTAACATTTTCCGAATACGTCGACAAACGGACATTCAAGGATGCAATTTTCATTTCTCCTGCGCTCGAGAAGGGTTTCGATGTCTCCTGGTCAGGGAAAACCGCGACCATCACCCTGAAAGAGGAACTCAAACAGGATGTAACTTATAATCTCACGATCGGCACTTCGGTCGTAGACCTGAACAACTCCAACAATATGGCAGAGGCATACTCATACATCTTTTCGACCGGTGACAGGATCGATCAGGGTGTGATCACGGGAAAAATATATGATAAAGACCCAAACAAACTCTACATTTTTGCCTACCTGACCGGGGATGATGACGATTCACTCCTCAAAAGGAAACCTGATTTCGTCACCCAGACCGGACCAAGTGGTGAATTTATACTCTCTGGATTACCGAAAGGGGAATTTCGCGTTTTTGCGGTTGGTAATTCATTCGGTGATCTTATTTATAATCTCAACAGTGACAGGATCGGAATTTACAACCGGGATGTTACACTCGGAGTAAATGATACTCTCAAAGAAAAAATGAATTTCAGGGTGACAAAGTTTGATACCATACCGCCGGTTCTGCAGAAAGGTGTGATGACCGATGAGAACCACATCGTTCTTTCCTTTAATGAGGATCTCGATGTCGGAACCCTAAAACAATCCGGTATTTCCATAGCGGACAGTAACGGAAACAGTGTTTTCGAGCCAATGTATCTTTATCAGCCGGGTGGAAAATCGTCAGAGTTGGCGGTCGCGGTCAAGGGGAGCGCGCGGCAGGGTGACCCCCTCAGGTTCTCGATTTCAGGTGTTCAGGACAAAGCCGGAAATACTTCGGGAACACTCACGACTGAATTCCCTGCAACAGATAAAAAAGATACCGTTCCGGTGGCTATAACCGGTATTGACCCCTCGGATATGAATAACATCCGCGGCAACTCACCTCTTTTTAAAGTGAGATTTGATGACGCGGTTGATCCTGAACTCGCGGTGAAGGCACTTACGGTCACCGATACTTCGGGACGTTCCATCCCGGTCAGAGTAGCACGAATTGATGACGCGTTCTATTCTCTTCAGGTGGATAAGACTCTCCCATCCGGATCGGAAAATCAGATAAATCTTCAGACAGCAGGATTGGAGGATGCGGCAGGAAACAGCAGGGATACAACGATAGTAAACCGGT
>RHKR01000262.1 GCA_008363265.1 Chlorobiota bacterium | reverse complement strand
TCATTCTGCATCTAAATTCTCGCTTGATATTCTTTCACCTGTTGTAAGATCGATCAGGATATCTTCCCTGATAAGGGAGCCGGGATCGTCCAGTATATATCTTCCGGCAGCATCTATCAGCAACCGTCCTTTTGTGTGCGTGTTAACGGCCAGGTCCTTAAAAGCGGCCGGGTCGAGTTCAGGCACATCCATAACCTCGTCGACGATAAGGAGGAAGCGAAACCCGTTCCACTCCATCAGTATCATCTTGTTTTCAATTTCAATTCCCCGGAACGATATTCCAAGTCTTTCATGAATCGTCACCACGGCGAGAGGTTCACCTTCGATAACAATAAATCCTGCCAGGGAAGGATGATCACCCACGGGATAGTCACTCAATGCGGCAGCAGGATATACACGACCCACGTACCTGATCGGCACGTAGAACTCATATTTACCTATCCTGAATCTGAGATAATTTTCCATCCCGCTCATCTGCTATTTCAACAGAACCATTTTGTGTGTCAGGGTCTTTCCTTCCTGTTCCAGCACCGCGAGGTACACACCACTGGGATACCTCGAAGCGTTCCAGGCGAGTTCATACTTTCCCGGTGACTGAAAACCGTTCAGCAGGGTCTGCACTTTTGATCCTGTCACATCGTAGATCTCAAGTCTGGCAACACCTGCTTTATCAAGTACGTACCTTATTCTGGTTTCAGGATTGAATGGGTTAGGGTAGTTCCCCGCCAGCGCGAAACCGGATGGAAGTGTCTCATCCTCGATCGACACAGGAGTATAGCCCGGGTAGGAAACCTGAAGATTATCGAGATAAATGGTACCCGTGTAAACCGTACCCGGTACACGGTCACTTCCCAGTCTCAACTGGATCTCCTTCAGTCTGATCGGGAAGTATAAAGTCCCTGTGGTTCCCGCGGGTACCGCCCTGTTGATACCTGTTTTGGTCTCAGCGAACATAACAGAGGTGATATACTGCGCCATTGTGATCCGGAAGGGTTCATCGTTCTCATCAGTGATCATATAAGTTACATGGTGCTGAGGGCCGTTAGCCTTCACGTCAAGATGGATCGAGTCGGGCACTCCGAAAACGGGCAGGTCGGTTTTAAGATAGATATAGAAAAACTGTCCGGTCTGATAAGTAAACTTGTAGTTGATCCTGAACGATCCCGGGGCTGTGGTGAAAGTATCGGTGGTTGCGGTAACATTCGTGCCTGCAGAGTCCATCAGGACATATTCAACATTCCATCCACTCAGGTTATCCATGCCGCTCAACACCCTGTTCGAGGTACCGATCTCGACATTTATAGTCACGGTGTCACGGTTTCCCCTGTGATCGGCGATCACTTGTGTGGTACCGGATGCCTTTCCTTTGAATCTACCGATTGTGTCGACAGCCCCGACTGAGGAATTGGTGACCGACCATTGATAATTGCGAAGTTCCAGGTTCCTTGGGGTTCCGTCGAGGTCCCACGCCTGAGCCTTGAGTTCGACGGTACGGGAGGTGTCGGTAACCGAGAATTCCGGCGACAATTCAATTCTTGTTATCCCTTTTACGATCACCATTGCCGAGTCCCTGAATCCCTGATAATTAACATACACATATCCTGTATCGGGATCGTTCCCGGCAGTGACCGTTGCTCCGTTCATCGTCGCGCCAAAACCGGGTGAAAGTGAGAACTGGGCGTTGTTCTGACTCACGGGAATGGGGTTGAACCAGTCGTCGAAGCCGTGAACCGTGAAGGAGACCGACTCACCGTGATATAGCCTGTAAGAATTGGGCGATATTTTTACTTTACTGAGCGAACCTTGCGGAGTTGAAGTGAATACAGCGATCGCGTTCGAGACCGTTCTCTCGACACCGTCAGAGGTAACATTCATTACCGAGTCCCTGACGAAGAAAGTTGTTGATCCCCCGCCGTCAAAGTTTATCGCCTGATATACACCTATTCTCTGCATAAAATCGGCGAGCTCATGAAGTGTCATGCCGACGCTTGCTGCCGAGCGGCCGTCGACCGCGACGAAATAAATTTTTGAAGAATCCTGGGAGAATCCGATGGCGGTTCGCGGATGCCTCTCATAAGTATGTGATGGGCCTCCCTCTTCCTGATAACCCTGATCGACGTAGTCGGCACCGTTGTATATTATTTTCGGGAAGCCTCCGATCATCTCTTTTAATCTCGAGACCCCCGGAACAAGTTTCATAACGATCTTCAGGGTGTCGCCGACGTTCACATTGTTGGTCAGCCAAGTACCTGCGGTGCCGTTGCCTGAGAGTACCCGGACGGAGTCGTTAAGGGCCATTCCGCCGACTCCTGCTGCTTTATTCGTCACTATACAGACGACTGTGTCGTTCGCGTACCAAGGTGTTATCGATTTCAGAGCCACCTCGGTACCATAGATGTTTGTGCCTGTAGTAGCCCCCATGAATTTGTTGTAGAGCACCAGCATGTTCGTACCCCGGGCCTCATTTACTCCGTTTATGGCTGTCGAAGAATTCCCTTTCTTAACTGCAGCCGAGAAAGCGGGTCGGGCTATCATCGGCGTCTGATCCTCGCTGAAACCGATCACGGATGGACCACCGGGGCGCTTGAGAAGTTCGCCGTCACGCATCTGAATATTGATAGGAATCCCGGTTCCACCGTAGAAATCGCCATTAACAGCACCCACAGCGGTGTGTCCGGGGTAACTTCTCCTGCGGGCCATCGAACTTGTTTTCTCGTAGCCGGCGAGCCGGTCCTGGGCTTTGATCGTCTCGATCGAATTGTAGGGAACATTCATGTCGATCTCGAGAACGTAGATGTTCCACGGTTTACTGTACTCAACATATTTTTTGTAAAATATCCCCATTCCCATCTGAAGATTGGAGACAGTATCAAAGTTCAACTGGGAAAATAGAGGAGTTGTAAGAAAGAGAATAAGCGCGGGGTAGAGTATTTTTTTCATTTCAAATGCCGGAATATTTCGTTAACAAAATGCGTAATCGCATTTATAAATTTAGGTAAAATATTCACAATTTGAAACGCCGGGAAGTTTCATTAGAATAATATTTTATTCAGGTGAGATCACGCACACCTCACCCACAGCTTTTACTGAAGGAACGGGTTGTGCACCTTCTCCCTTCCAATGGTTGTGGGGTCGCCATGGCCGGGATAGACCACAGTTTCATCTGGCAATACAAGGAGTTTAGTTCGGATAGAATTGATCAGAAGATCATGGTCGCCGTAACCGAGATCGGTCCTGCCGACACTTCCATTGAAGAGGACATCGCCGGCGATGAGTACACCTTCTTTTTCGATGTAGAGGCAGAACTCACCGGGTGAATGGCCCGGGGTAAAAAGGGGTTTTATTTCAAGATTTCCAAGCCCGAAAATGGTTGATTCGTCATAAAACCCGTCAGGCTTATCAACAGGAGGCATTTCCAGCCCGAACTGGCGGGCGATCTGCGGTCCCCCTTCGAGAAGGATAAGATCTTTCTCCGGCACAAGATATTCAGGGTTCCATGTCCGCTTAACAAAGTTGTTGCCGAAGATATGATCAAGGTGGCAGTGAGTGTTGATGAGATATTTAACAATAAGCCCTGAAGCTGTGATGTACTCTTCGAGCTCCATCTCCTCAGCCGGATTGTAACACCCCGGATCGATCACGGCTGCCTCGAGGGTTTCCGGATCGTGGATGACGTACGTATTTTCATCAAAGGGACTGAAGACGAGAGTTCTAATTTCCATTTTTCATCCTGAAGTTTTCTTTGAGCCTTGCGGTTATGTTTTCTTTATATGATGTAAAGTTGGAGACCGATTCCCTAATCGAATCACCTCCGAATTTGTCAAGATAAAATTGAGCGAGAGTCCACGCAAGAACTGATTCCCCAATAACGGCACAGGCGGGTACTGCAGTAAAATCGCTCCTTTCCCTGCGGGCTTCGATCTCTTCAAATGATGCCAGATCAACACTTCTAAGCGGCATCATGAGTGTGGCAATGGGTTTCATGGCAACCCTGACGAGAATATCCTCACCATTTGTAGTACCGCCCTCGATCCCGCCGGCACGGTTGGTCCTCCTCTCGATCTCTCCATTTCTGATTATGATCTCGTCATGAACTTCTGAACCGGGGGTATCCGCCACAGCAAAACCGGCGCCGATCCCGACGGCTTTTACCGCGTTGATCGACATCATTGATTGAGCGATCGCGGCATCAAGTTTGCGGTCATAATGCACAAAACTTCCAACTCCCGGAACAAGTCCTTCAGCAACAACGGCAAAAAGACCACCGAGGGTATCTCCGTCCTTCTTTGCCTGTCTGATACGCTCCTTCATCGGTTCTTCCAGAGCAGGCTGAGTTACACGGAGTTCGCTCTCTTCAGTTCTCGCAATGAATGCCGAAAGATCATCAACTTCCTTTTTCATCAAACGGTCGTACAGATCACCTGATCCGCTGATACCGCCAATGCTTTCAACGAAGCTTGATATTTTAACACCATACTGTCCAAGCAGTTGCTTTGCGAGCGACCCTGCCACCACCCTCACTGCAGTTTCGCGGGCACTTGATCGTTCGATCGAATTGCGGATATCGACGAGGTCATACTTGGTCACACCTACAAGATCAGCATGCCCCGGTCTCGGT
>RHKR01000261.1 GCA_008363265.1 Chlorobiota bacterium | reverse complement strand
ATGAAAGGGATACTGCCGATGAACGAGTTCATGTCCACATGAAAGCGCCCCATGAGTCTGGCATCGATCAACATGTCTGTAAGCGGGTTGGCTATATTGCCCGATATACTGAAAAGTGCCCTGACACCACCGGTAACCGATTGTCCTTTCCAGGAAGCAAGATTAAGTACCGGGGTATTCGTGTTTACTTCGGCACCGACGAGGCCAAATCCATAATCCATAACTGGGTGAAAGAAGCTGATCGCGGAAAATGAGGCATCGATCGCCATGGAAGACGATGCAACCGGGGTTGTCTGCTGACCTCCCCTGCCTCTCCCCGATGTTGTCTTTTGGGTGGAACTCTTGGGGTACTTGTGAAGATTGTTAGTCATCTGATAGGAGATAAAATCAAGGTTGTTATCTGATGACATTCCTCTGGTGATCTTCTCTTTTTCTTTTTTGTCGATCCTTAACAGTGATGATGCATCATTGGTCAAGAGTTCACGGTTGAGAAATCCCAACAATTGAGCGTAGGCGGGATCTCCTTTGAAGTAGAGCTCTTGGAAATCTTTAAACCTTACCACCATGTTTGAGTCTGCACCACCGGCAACATTACTCCCGAAGATATTTGCACTGTCTGCTGCACCGCCTGCTCCGATCTCAAGAAGATAGATCAGGGTCAGGGAATCATTTTCAAGATCAGGATTCTTGAATACAAGGGCATAGTTCACATTTCCGGATGTATTGAAACGGAATGCTCCCCTGCCATCGGTTAGCGGAATTGCGGGCAGGTTGTTACCCATTGTGCCGTCCGGAGTAAAACTATACGCGTAAAGGTCGAGGTAAGTTCTGTCAGCGATTAATTTGCGCTCGATTACACGGTACATTTCATCGGTCGTTTGCGCCAGGATATTAAAAGATAAGAGAACCAATACAGTAAATGTAATTCTCGTCATTTTCTTCTTCTTTAAGTGGAAAAGTTACCCCGGCGCACAAAGCACCGGGGTCGGAAAATTAGTAGTTGATCCTCAGGATTGGTGAAAATACGATATAAGTATCGTATCTGTAAGGGAATTTGGTTCTGTTCACGCTGAAGGAACTGAAAATGCTCGCATCGAAACCGAAGTTTCCGCTAAGCATCGCGAAAGTCTTCAAACCAACAAAACCGTATCCATCAGAAGCATAACCCGCTGCAATATTCACCGAGTGCTGGATGAGTCCGGCTGATTTTCTAACACCAACCTCAGCTGAGATTATGTGATTGAATTTCTGCATGAAACTTTTCTTGCCTTTTTCAAGGTCAACCACGCCGGATACGGCCGGATCTAGCCTGTATTTCCAAATGTCTGATGAAGACAGGATCAGTCCAACCTCGAGTTCACCGAAATCAAAAACATTCATGAGATTTCTCTTGCGAAGCTCCCAGTTAAGGAAAGTTCTATTCGCATAGAAGTCCTGAACTGTGGTGTACTTGCCGTAATCGGACTTTTTATTGTCTACAACTGTGGCCTTTCCTTCCACTGAGAAGAGAACGTCTTTCATGAAATCGGAATCGATGAAAGTGAACGGATAACCTTCGATCTTGGCATATACTGCCATACCGGTAACCCAGAGTCTGTCAACAGTCATTTTGTCTTTGTATGGTCTGTTTGAGGGGAAACCACCACCGATCGAAAGTCTGTATGTGAACTTGTCAGGATCGTTGCTTAGACTTTTGAAGTATGTGAGTCTGGCACCCGCAAAGTACTCATTAAGGTACCATCCCGGCCAAAGGGCTTTATCACTACCCCACTGTCCAAAAATGGAAAGAAGGTACTTGTTACTGCCTTCGGTGGTTACATCCCAGAACATCACTTCAGGACGAAGGAGGTTCAGGTTAACATCGAAGTTGTAACCAAGTTTGGTGTAAGCCTGTTCTTTTGTAGTTTCTTTGTAGAAATAGGTCAGTTCTTTGATCTTTTCGTAAGATTTGTCACCAATAATTTCCTTAAGAAGGAAAGCATCATTGATCGGATCAAAGAGTGCCTGAGGGTTTTCCTTGCCTATCTCGTCAGAAGGATAGAAAGCGAAGAACTCGAGTTCATCGTCATAGTATCTTTTCCTGACTTCGATGGTAACTTCGCCCTCCTGTACCACTTTTGCCTTCTCTTTGATAATATCAACCTTCGGGATCCTTCCATCCAGTCTGAGAGCATTTCTAACAACAAATCTGTTGAATATCTCTCTGATAAATGTAGGATCATCGACCATCCACTTTTGTTTCAGATCATCAAACGCCAGAGTGTTGTACTCGAGGCTTTTGTAAAGGGTCTTGAGGTTTTCAACCTCAGGTGTTCCCGCAGTCTGTGCCCTCAAGAAAGGGACCACAGCCAGGAACGCGATAAATAAAAATAATGTCTTTCTCATAATTCCATCCATATCTTAAAATGATTAGAAACCATATCTGTATCTGATCTGGAAGAAAACACTTCCCGGGTTTTCCCACTCGCGTATGGCTCTTCCGACTGGATCTGAGAAAACAGTACTTGCAAAACGGAATGTGTGCCCGCCGTCAAGTTCAAGCAATTTCAGCCATGCCTCACCTTTTACAACGGAGTCGAACACTCTGGCTTTGATACCGAAGATATCATTCTGTTCAGGAGCGAATGTGTAGTAAAGTGTTACAACCGGTGAAATGGTGTTGTCAACAATTTCGTGCTTCGCGGCAGTGGTTCTTCCGCCGGGATAGTATGCCTTAAGCATGTCATAGTAACCAAGACCAACATCGATTCTGAACCTTGAGCTCAGTTTGTCATTCGTGTTCCAGTAGAAAGAGAATGATCCTTCAGCCTGTGTAAATGAGAAGTAGGCATATTTCTGATTTGCAACCGTACGATCGGTAAAAGTTACATAGGGACTTGAGAAGCCTCTGCCACCGATTGCGATATAGGCATTCAGGAACGGCATTCCGAATGGCCTGGTTACATGCAGATCAACGGCCGCGGAGGTTCCGACATGGAAGTTGGACTTTGCATTTAGTGCAAAAGGCAGATTGCTCACTATATCAGCTGTGTTCATTCTGATCCTGCCGAGTAACCTTGCATCAAGGATCATCCCGCCGTTGGGATTTTTGTTATCCTTCGCAAGATTCAGAAGGGTTCTGAAACCGAATCCCAGCGTGTTGTTCCCGAAAGGAACCGCGTGAAGAACTGGCTCTTCCATTGTCAGTTCCACACCGGCAGCGCCGAACGAGAAGTCCATCACTTTATGCGAGAAAGAAACTGAACTGAAACCGGCATCGATCCTGAAATCAGGAGATGAAGTTGCATCTGCAGTTGTGGAGGCACCGGCACCCCTTCCCTTTTTGGTCGAGGATTTCTGCGCCACTTTAGGATACCAGTGAAGCGAGTTCGCCCTCATAAAGTTAAGGAAGTCGGTGTTATCGCGTGAGATCATTCCAAGTGAAGTATTGATGGCGTCATCGGGTGTGATACCGAGAAGCGAACCATACTTAAACTCGGGATCGATCTTCTGGAGTCTATCTATATAGTCAACAAGTGTGAAGTACTTGCCGTAGTCGGTGTTCATTAAAGTATGCATGTCTTTGAAGGCGATCACCATCGATTCCGTGGGTCCGCCCGCCTGATTTGCACCAAAGATGTTGGCCGAATCACCGGCACCTGCCGCAATGATCTCATTTACGTAAAGCAGAACCGTGGAATCCACCCCGATCGCGTTACTCAAAAAGACCAGCCGGTAAGTGTAATTATCGTTGGCTTTGAAGACGAAGGGGTCCTTCCCGTCGACTCTTGTAACCGGATTGAGATTCTGAAGCAGTTTCTCGGTTCCGGCAAGGTCCACAAAGTTGAGGTTAAGGTATTTCTTATCCTTCCTCAGCTTTAAGTCTATATTACGGATGTAGTCTTCAGCTTCCTGCGCTTTGAGAAGCGGCTGGAAGAGAAAACCAGCAACCATAATCATTGTCAGTAATCGTTTCATAGTCGTATCTTCTTTAATTAAAAACCTTTTTACTCTACTTTATTACATTAGCCCGGTATTTTTTAACAACTTTTTCACCGAATTGTGTGGTGAACTGTATGGTCAGCCTGATTGCTTCATCCGAACCGATCGCCATGGCATCGAGGAAAGCCGGATTAACGACGATCTCGACCACCGGGAACAACCCCTTCTTGGCCTGCGAAACACTCTGAATGAAATTGTCTGGTTCCGAAGTCACACGAAGCTGGTTGAACTTCGGAGCGGCAAAGACGAAACCGTTCGCAGTATTTCCAAAATAGCCGAAAAGGAACTGTCGGGAAGCCTGATTGTCAACGCTGATATACCAGGGCGCCTCATTTTCAGACTCTTTATCAGAAAGAGTTGCCCAACCGCTGAAATCACCAAGGCCCGGCTTCTGGATCGTGATATCCCATGAAGCAGTAACAGGATTACCCGAGACTGGATCAGTGTACGTCATACGGCTGTCGTTATAAAAGCCTTCAACTTTCAGCATTTTTCCAACATTCTGGGCATCATTCATGATCTGGCTCAGATCAATGAACGACCCTTTTCCTTCTTTTAATGAATTTACTCCATCTGAGACCTTGTAGGAATATTTTTCCTGGTCGGTATATTCATTTACAGCAAAACTAAAAGCAGGATTCT
>RHKR01000260.1 GCA_008363265.1 Chlorobiota bacterium | reverse complement strand
CACAACTCGAGCAACGGAACCGCGGTGTGGGATCTTAAGACCGAAGGTGGTCGCGAGATCACATCCGGTATGTACATCTACGTGGTTAAATCAAAAGACGGCGAGCACATCGACCGCTTCGCAGTAATTAAGTAAGCCGGTCAAGGAGATTAAAATGAAAAAACTGATAACCCTGATCATTCTTATCACTGCCCAGCTCGCTGCGCAGTACAGTAACCTCGGCACCTCGGGAGCGCAGTTCCTGCAGATACCCCTTGGCGCGCGTCAGTCCGCGATGGGTGGTGCTTCGATCGCCTACACGGACGACGCATCATCGGCATTCTGGAACCCGGCGGGACTTTCGCACATCGGAAATGTTGACCTCCACTTCACCAACCTGAACTGGTTCGATCTATTCGACCTGAACGCCGCTTCAGCCGCGTACAACCTCGGTGGTAACTCGGGCGTGCTCGGCGTTCACTTTGTTTCGTTCACTACTGGCAAGATCGAGATAACTACTGAGAAGCAACCGAACGGTACAGGACGTTACTATGACGCGGCCGATCTCGCTCTCGGTGTTTCTTACTCCAGAATGCTCACCGAGCAGTTCCGCGTGGGTGTTTCGGTGAAATACGTTTCGCAGAGGATCTGGAACGAAACCGCCACAGGTATCGCATTCGATGTCGGTACACAGTACAAGCTCGACTTCAACAACCTCACGATCGCCATGTCGATGACCAACTTCGGTCCCGACATGAAGTTCGACGGCCCCGACCTGAACTATAACATCCTCCGTGATGAACAGGTACCCAACTCACGCCTCGCCCCTGTGAAGCTGAACACTGAAGAATTCGCCCTCCCGCTCCACTTCCAGGTGGGGATCGCGATGGATATCTTCAAGATCGACTTCGTTAAAATGCGCGGCGCGATCGACGTGACTCACCCGAACGACAACCTCGAGCGTGTGAATGTCGGTACCGAACTTTCGGTCTTCGACCGTGTTTTCCTCCGTGGCGGTTACAGGTATAACTACGATGATGAGAAGTTCACCTTCGGCGCGGGCGCAAACCTCCCGATGGGTTCAACCCTCGTTTCATTCGACTATGCCTACTCCATCTACGATATTCTTCCGAATGTACAGAGGATATCGGTTGGGGTAAGGTTTTGAGGTATTAGGTATCAGTCCGCCGCGGCGGATTAGGTATTAGCGGGATTATCAAAAGAATGAGTAAGTTTGAGTACCAATTCAATTTAATTTGGAAAAGAAATGGATACAAAAACAGCTAAATTTACTCAAGAGATAGAAGTTCTCGACGCGATCTTCGCTGACATGGTGGAAGCTATCCACATGAAACCCGATGGTCATGATATCGAAGAACTCAGGATATATGTCGATAACACTTACTCTGTACTCAACAGAACTGCTTTGCGAGTGAAGGAAATTAAAAACCAGCTCGAAAAAGACAGTAAGCTTATCCTGGAAACCTGGAATCCACCCGCCTGAAATAACAGACAGGTAAATTTTAAGACCGGAGAGCTTTTGTTCTCCGGTCTTTTTTTTGTGCCTCGACAAAAAATCCGTGGAATCAGTGTCAAATCCGTGAAATCCGTCTAACCCTTTCCACATCCAATCAGAAAAAATTGCTATTTTATATCAATGCATTAAAAATATTACGGCTTTGATATGAAACCCTCACCCGCTAAGAAGCATCCTGAACTTAAACCATCCGCTTACAGATGGAAGTGCAACCTCTCAACCTTCAAATTTGAATCCACCGCCGAGATACAACCAATAGAGGATATCATCGGGCAAGACAGGGCCCTGAAGGCACTTCGCCTTGGTGTGGGGCTAAGGGCACCCGGATATAATATATATATCGCGGGGCTTGCCGGCACAGGGAAGGCCTCATCCGTTAAAAAGATACTCGAAACCCTTCTGGAGGACAATCCCGTACTCTACGATTACGCCTATGTGAACAACTTCCGTGACCCTGATTCACCGGTACTCCTTACATTTCCGGCCGGTCAGGCACTGAAGTTCAAGTACGACGTGAACTCAATGGTCACCCTCCTTCGCGAGAGGATACCGCAACTGCTCGAGTCGGAAACCTTCAACGCGAAGAAGGCCGCTCTCGTGAACAGTGTAGCGCAGCAGGAGCAACAGCTGATCCTCGAGTTCGAGAAGATGATCAATAAAGACGGGTTAACGCTTGGTCAGGTTCAGGCGGAGGATGGGGTGCGCCCGGAGATAATGCCCGTGATCAACAAGAAACCGGTTCTGATAACCTCTCTCGACGCCCTTGTGGAAAAAGGTGAAGTAACAAAAAAGAAAGCCGAACAGATATACCAGAACTACACCCGCCGTCAGCAGGACCTGATGACCCTGGTGAAAAAGCATGTAAAACTCGCGCAGGAGATGCAGAGCGATCTCCGCTCACTTGAGCAGCAGGAAACAGAGGCTTTTATTCTTGGAGCCCTTATCCACCTCAGGGAGACCTACAAAGATCCCAAAGTGGTAACATGGTTTGATCTCTTCGAGAAAGACCTCCTTGAAAACGTGCAGACCTTTAAACTTGCGCACTCAAATCCTGAAGTGCTGATGGAGAATCTGCCCATTGATCCCTTCAGGGCCTATGATGTTAATGTTATTCTTGACAACGCCGGCATTACTTCCACTCCTGTAATTGTTGAGAAAGTACCCTCAATGATCTCCCTTTTCGGTACCATCGAGCGGGTCTCTGACCGGCACGGCAACTGGTATGCCGACTTCCTGAACATCAAAGCAGGCTCGATGCTTAAAGCCAATGGCGGTTTCCTTGTTCTCAGGGTGGGGCACCTGTTTGAGGTACCGGGAGTCTGGAAAACACTAAAGAGGATCCTATCCTACATGCAGCTCGATATTCATGACAACCATATCTACTACCAGATGCCCCCGTCGTCCCTGAAGCCGGAGTCGATCCCGATCGATATGAAGGTGATCCTGATCGGCAACTCATATCTCTATTCACTTCTCGCTGACAGGGAAGACGACTTCAAGAAAATATTTAAAGTACTTGCCGAGTTCGACTACGAGGTTGAGCGTTCGAAGGATGTCCTCGTTCAGTATGCGCATGTGATAAAAAAGATCATCAAAGAGGAGAACCTGAAGGATTTCCACAAGTCGGCCATCGCCACTGTGATGGAGATAGCCGCTCGGTACGCGGGTTCAAAAGGAAAACTTACCTCCCGCTTTTCGATGATCGCGGATCTGGTGCGTGAAGCCTCATTCTGGGCAGCAGAGGATGATTCAACAAAGGTACGCTCCGAGCACGTTCGCGAGGCATTCGCTTCTGCACGCGAGAGGCACTCACTCTGGGAGGAAAAACTTTCAGAGATGATAGAGACAGACCGCGTACTGATCGACACCACCGGAAAGAGGGTTGCTCAGGTTAATGGCCTCGCGGTTTACGGCAACGAGCTTGTCGCTTTCGGTAAACCGGTCAGGATCACAAGTTCCGTCGCACCAGGCAACGGAATCATCATCAACGTTGAGAAGGAATCGGGTCTATCGGGCCGTACGCACGACAAGGCGATCCACATCATCTCCGGTTTCCTGCGTGAAACTTTTGCTCATATCACACCCCTCTCGGTTACCGCGAACATCGTTTTTGAACAGTCATACGGCAACATCGATGGCGATTCTGCTTCAATTGCCGAGGTGGCGGCGGTTCTCTCCGGTATCACAAAACTGCCCATAAATCAGAATATTGCTGTTACCGGTTCGATAAATCAGAAGGGTATGGTTCAGCCCATCGGTGGGGTGAACGAAAAGATCGAAGGTTTCTATAAGACGTGCAAGGCACGCGGTCTGAACAAGACGCAGGGAGTGGTTATCCCTGAGTCCAACATCGAAGACCTGATGCTCGATGAAGAGATCCAGGAAGCCGCCCGTGCCGGTGATTTTCACATATGGCCCGTATCCACTCTTGCTGAGGCCCTTGAAATACTTACCGGGGTTAAAGCAGGGGAAAGGAACGAAGAGGGTTGCTACCCCAGGAACACAATTTACGGAATTGCCGCTGAGAATCTGAAAAAAATGTACATGTTCGTGAAGGACCCGTTCAAACTGAACAAGGGGCATAAAACCGCCGCCACGAACAGTACACCGATTCTGCCGCATCCGGCACCGGTCACCATTTCCGGGCCCGATTCACAACCTTGAGTTTTTTAACAGATAATATTGAGAATTCCATGAACGAAACATCAACCTCCTCCTCCAAGTCTGCATCAGAAATGGAGGTACTGAATGAACTTCACCGCCAACTCCTGGAAAAAGAGAAGGTCTACCGGACGCTCGCGGAAAATTCTCACGATTACATCAGCAGATTTGATATTTCCTACCGCCATATTTACGCCAACCAGGCAGTGGCACGGTTTTTCGGCCTTCCTGTTGAGGAATTGACGGGAAAGACTCACAGGGAACTCGGTGTACCGCAAGAGGCCATCAAGATCTGGGAGGAGACACTCTCATTTGTCTTTGAAACCAGGGAACCGTGGCGCAAGGTCACTAAATTTGGGGACGGATACTACGACTGGCAACTGATCCCGGAATTCGATGATACAGGAGAACTTGTTTCTGTTCAGTCGATAAGCCGTGACATGACAGAATTCTTCC
>RHKR01000259.1 GCA_008363265.1 Chlorobiota bacterium | reverse complement strand
CGATCTCGACAGCTCGCCAAAACTCACCGATTCAGGCGAATAAGCTCTCTAAAATGAAAAAGGCTGCCTCTCACGGGGCAGCCTTTTTAATTTCAAGCCTTGAAAGATCAGTCTTTCTTGGCGTCGCTCTTCTTGCCTGATGGGTGGGGTACTTTATCAGGAATAGCGTGAACCTTGCTCTCAGTGTTATGGCATGACATGCAGTCGATATCTTTAGGATTGAAGTTCTCAACCTTCGACATCTTGTCTGTATGGCAGCTAAGGCACTCGGCAGCTTCTTTCGGATTGGCTACTTTGTTCTTCTCAGCGATCTCTTTGGCAGCCGGTTTGTCGAATGCATCGGCTACTTTCGCGTGATTGGTCTGCAGCCAGGCCTTGTATTCATCAAACTTGTTCTTTCCTTCTTTGTGGCAGCTGTTGCACATCTTTATTTTGGCATCAGCGGGGGCCTTTTGGGCAACGGCGGTTCCGGCTGTAAAAAACAGTGCGACCGCGGCGAGCAAAACGAGCTTCTTCATGGTTGATTCCTTTGCTAATTAATTTATTTCGCTTTATTAAAATAATCCACTTTATATATATATGCAAGTTAATTTATGATACTTTTTATTTTTTTACTCGCAAAGTGGCGGAAAGTTCCCTCACCTCAATTCAATTGAATAATTTAAATTACGGTTTTAAATCGCGCCAATTATGTCTGACAAGAAAACGAAAAGCAAAAGAAACGAACTGATCCACGGTGATTCCCTCCCCGTGGGGGTGGTGCTTTTCGATTCAGACCTGCATATCTCATTCGTTAATCAGACAATGCTGGGCTACGGCATCCTGAACGAAAAGATATCTGCAAACCCTGCTTCCGTCTCCCTGAAGGAGCATCCCCTCTTCGATCACATTAACCTCCAAAGCGAAATAACCGCCGTTCTCAACGGCATCCCCTTTGAAAAAGAGATCAGAAGAGTCTCCTCGGGAAGAAAAAACCTCAGCCTCATCTGTAAGGGAGTTCCCCTCGCAGACGGCAACCGGATCGATGGCGGAGTGGTGATAGTTGAAGACCTCAGGGTAATACCGGAAACATCCATGGAAACCGGGTTCATTCCGGAAAGATCGGGAGAAGTGCTTGCTGCCCTTTGCGATCTTGTTTTTATCTGTGACTCCTCAGGGAGGATCACCTTCTACGGTGGGAACAAATTATCCCGGTTCATCGACCCTGAAACGGAGGTCACCGGGAAAACGATAAGATCGATACCCGGATTCGGAGAAATTACAGATGATAACGGCAGTGAGCATATTACAGTCAAAAGTGATGGTATTTCGTTCGAACTGCGGCTGAGTTCCGCGGTATTTAAAAACACCCGGGGTGAGGATATGGTACTCATCATGGGTGAGGATATCACTTCCCATAAAAATGAGATCATGGCGCTTAATGAGCACCTGCAGGAGTTAAAGGATTACTCACTGATCGCCGGAAGGGGTGGGCTTGCGGTCTTTTCTGTTGATAAAGACAACTCGATCACCTCCTGGAGCAATGAGGCTGAGAAGTTCTTCGGCAGAAAGAAGATCGAGGTATTCGGGAAAGATGCAACTTCTCTGATCGAGCAGTTCCGCAGATCCCCCAAAGGCGGGATATTCAGATCTTCATACAGTTCCTCTCAGGGAGTGAGCACCGGCGAGTTCAGGGTGATCAACCTGCAGAAAACCTCCTGGGTGATCTGCCGTGACATCTATGAGGATGAAAAGGAGAAGAGGGAACTCCACCTCCTCAACATGCAGTACAGCACCTTCCTGAACGCCTCAGGCGATATGATATGCCAGTTTGATGACGGATTTAACATTACCGGTACCAACGACATGTTTCTTAAGGTACTTGCGCCCGGCACCGGGAGTAAAAGCAAAAAGCTGACGGAAATGTTCGACGGTTTCGTTCCTGACCGCGAACTCATCAAAAGAGAGAACCCATTCAGAGTCAAGACCAGTGTGATCGCTTCTTCGGGGAAGGTGTTTCCTGCCGAAGTCTCTTTCGTTTACTTTGAGGAGGAGGGGGGTACCTGGTCATCTTACGCATGCCTTATCCGCGACGTGACATCTGAAGAAAAAAGAGCTCAGGACATCCTCCTGATGCAGTCGATCTTTGAGGCTTCAAACGACGGTATCGCCGTTCAGGAATCCGGAAGTTTGATCTTTGTGAACAACAGTTTCGTACGGATATTCGGATATGACTCTGAGCTCGACATCATCGGGAAACCGGTGGACAATTTTATCAGGCAGCTGCCCGGCAGTACCGGGACAAACAATGACCGGGAAGGGACCAGAAAGAACGGAACAACCTTCATAGCCGAGGTCTCCCACGCGGATTTTGAGTTCAGCGGAAAGTTTTTTGATGTACTTATTGTACGTGACATTACCCAGCTCAGGAACTCACAGCGCCTTATCGAAGAATCGGAAGCCAAATACAGAAGTATTGCAGAGAATATCGAGGATTTTCTCTGGGTTTCCGAACATCTTAACGGTATTCTGACCCCGGTTTTCGTTACTGCCTCTTTCGTCGCCATGACGGGCTACAGAATTTCCGATTTCATCAACAATAACCGGTTCTGGTTCAAGATCATCCACCCGGAAGACCTTGACGACTATTTCTCCAACCTGAAAGACCTCCTCAGGAACAAGTACAAGACCAGCGGTTCGATAGAGTGCCGCATCATAACGAAAAACGGCACTTCTATTTGGGTTAGAAACAAGATCTCATTCGTCAGGGAAGCTGACCGCATTAACAAAATGTATGGCCTGGTCTCGGATATCACCAAACAAAAGCAGGCGGAAGAGGAGATCAGGGAATCGACCGAGAACCTGAAAAAACTTAACGACGCCAAAGACCGCTTTATTTCGATCATTTCGCATGACATGCGTACACCGTTCAGCTCGATACTGGGTTTCACCGACTTCCTTCTTTCTGAGGACCTCAATACCGATGAAATGAAAAAGTATGTTACCTACATTCAGGACTCAACCAAGATAATGCTCGGTCTGGTTAACTCCCTCCTCGACTGGACCCGTCTCCAGACCGGCCGGATGAAGTTCGAACCGGTAAAGCAGGACCTGCGTACCATCACCAGCAAATCGTTCTCGGCTGTCTCGGGGGCAGCGTTCCAGAAGGATATCGAACTGGTGAATGAAATGCCCGGGAATGTGGTTGTTTTCGTCGACCAGAACCTGATCCTTCAGGTGTTCAACAACCTCTTCTCGAACGCGATCAAGTTTACACCCAACGGCGGAAAGATAACGGCAGGCATCACAGGCAATATTGCTGGAAGATTCCTGGAAGTCTTCGTTCAGGATACAGGCGTTGGAATCAAGCCGGCGGATATTCAAAAGGTTTTCCATGTCGACACCAAGTTCACCACCGTGGGAACCGCCGGCGAAAAGGGAACAGGCCTTGGCCTGAGCCTGGTTAAAGAGATTGTTGAGAAACACGGCGGCGAGATATCACTCACAAGCACAGTTGGTGAAGGCACCAGGTTCGTTTTCAATATTCCCATCGCCTCCTCACGGATCGCGCTGGTGGAATCAAGTCCGACCGACCGGGTGCTTTATTCGAAGATCATTACCAACCTCCTCCCCGGTTACGAGGTTGAACAGTTCAAGGATATTGAAAGCGCTGCGAAAAATATTACAACTTCCGTTCCCGCCGTGGTCGTTACCGGTCACTTGTTCAGCGGAAAAACAGGCCTCGACCTTATACGCGTGATAAATTCTGACCCCTCACGCGCGAAGATCCCCTGCATCGTACTCGGAAGCAATATGGGAAAAAGTGAGAACATCGCTTACACCGAAGCCGGTGCGGAGGCCATTTTTAATAAACCCGTTAATCTTCAAAAATTCAAGGAAGCCATCCAGAACGCGGTAAAGACGATCTTTACGCTCAAGGACATCACTAACAGATAATGGATAAATTAAGAGACCAGATACTTAACTCGATCAGCGAAGCTGTATTCACAGTCGACAAAAACTTCAGGATAACCTACTTCAATTCCGCGGCCGAGGAACTTACCGGCTACCTCAAGGAGGAGGTGATCAACAAGGTTTGCAAACGTGTTTTTAAACCTTCGAACTGCTGCTCCAAATGCCCCATGCTGATGGTGCTTGAGTCGAAGAAGAAGGTTACCGATTATTACTCGGATATATGCACCTCGGCCGGTGAGACGCGCCAGGTTAAGATGTCGGCAACCCTCCTGCGCACAGACGAAGGTGAACCGAATGGCGGGATCATCTCGGTAACTCCAATCTCCGATATTGAAAAACTGCGGCTTGAACTGATAGAAGGGACTGACTTTCACGGAATCGTTGGCCGCTCTCAGAAAATGAGGGATATATTCAATGTGATAAGGGATGTGGCGTCGAGCGATTCACCTGTCTTTATCCAGGGGGAATCGGGCACCGGAAAGGAAATGGTGGCCAATGCCATTCAGACCCTCTCAGGAAGGCGATTCCAGCCCTTCATTAAAGTTTCCTGCTCTGTCTTCCACGACAACCTTCTGGCAAGTGAACTTTTCGGCCACGTGAAGGGAGCCTTCACTGATGCTCACCGTGACAGACTTATGCAGATCAAACTTCTCAGGGTTCTGCAGGAAGGTACTTTTGAACGCCTGGGAGAATCTGTAACGAGGAAGGTTGATGTAAGAATTATTGCCGCGACCAATATCGATATTAAAAGCGCGCTGGCTAACGGCTCACTTAGGGAAGACCTCTACTACCGCCTGAACGTGGTCCCGATCACCGTGCCTCCACTTCGTGAACGAAAAGAGGATATCCCACTTCTCGTGAATCACTTCATGAAAAAATTCACCACAGTGTTCAAAGTTCAGGAAAAGACCATTGATGACGAAGCACTTGATATCCTGATGACCTACAGCTGGCCGGGAAACATCCGGGAACTTGAGAATATCATGGAGTATCTCTTCGTAAGGTCACAAAGGGAAACCAGGATCACCGCCTCTAAAATTCCCGCAAGCATTAACTCTGCACAGCCGGTCGCTCAACCTGTCCATGAACGTTACCTTTCCGAACTGCTCGCCGGCGCAAATACAGAGAGCGACAGGATCCTGAAAGTTCTGCAGAAGCACCGCTGGAACCGCGGCAAGGCAGCAGATGAACTCGGCATGGGAAGAACCACCCTCTGGCGGAAAATGCGCCTTTATAATATAGATATGGAATAAGTTGTTTCATTTCTGAAACAAATTGTTTCGTCTGCCATAACTCTTTATAATTAAAGAAGATCGGCGGATTTTTCCTTCCTGTTGGAACAAATTATTCCAAAACTGTTCCACCACTGCTCCCGAAAACCCTCATTTTACCCGGAATTTACGGTTGGCAGGGTTTTTGCTTCATTAAGACACTATGTCTGAAATGCTCGCAAACAATTACTTCATCGTCAGAGATTACGCGAAAGCGAAAGAAACCTTCCTCCGGCTTCCTGAAGAACTTCGTGATGACTGCCGGGTGATGAAAAAACTCATCCTTTGCGAGATATTTCTCTCGGAACCCAATAAAGCTCTCGACTACCTTCTCGTCATCCTCAGGCGCGATCCTGAGATAATCGTAAAAACGGATATCGACACCGAAGACTGCCCCTGCCGCGATCTGATAATCGAACTTGAGGAACGGACCGGTTACAGTGACGGCGACGAGAGGAACGTACTTTCCCTCGCCATGCTTTGGCTTTACTGTAATGTCAACCGGGCGATCGATTATCTCGATCTTATTCCCGGGGATGAGCAGAAACCAGGCATCATGGAATTTAAATCTTTGATCAATAACTATATAAATTCTCGGTAGCATTAGTCTTACTTCTTATGGCCGACGCTTTTGCTCAGCCTCAAAATTTCGCTACATCACTTCACAAAACCCGCGCCGGAAAATATTTCTGGTACTCAGCCGCCAATGGTGGTTTTGAGGGTCTGACAGGTGTTCCAAACACTCACCCAAACCTTGAGTGCGAAGGATGCCACGGCCCGACAAATGCCGACGGCGCGGCCTATACCGGTACATATGACCCATCATGTATCGACTGCCACCCATCGAACAGCATGTTCAACCCCGATTCACTTAAAGAGTCACAGTGCCGCAGCTGTCATTCGAGGCAGAACACAGAGATCACTCTTGGCTACACCGACGTTCACAGAACTGCAGGCATGAAATGCTGGGACTGCCACGGTACGCAGGACATGCACGGTGACGGCACAACCTACAACTCGATGCTTGCCCCCGGCGCGATGAAAACCGATTGCGCGCAGTCAGGCTGCCACACCTCACTTCCCGCGTCACACGCAAGCTATGATCCTCACAATGGTAAACTCCATTGCGGTTCGTGCCATGCTAAAACCGCTATCACCTGCTATAACTGCCACTTCGACTCACAGGTTGAGCACCACCTGAAGAGGCCCCGTCAGCAGCTGAAGGATTTTGTTTTCCTCGTAAACCGTGTTAAAGACAATAAAGTAGGTGTCGGCTCGATGCAAAGTCTTACATATCAGGGCACTAAATCGTTCTTCGCCATCGGTGTTTACAACGCGCATACGATCGTTAAAACCGGTGCCAGAACCTGCACAGACTGCCACGCGAACTTTGGCGGCTCGATCCCCGCGATCACCCAATTTAACAGCACCGGAGCGATAAAGTTTGTTACCTGGAACGCGGCAGACAGCACCCTGACAAACCTGAAAGGCGTAATTCCGATCCCGAACAACTATCAGACATCCTTCAAGATGGACTTCCTGAAATACATGGGAAGCACGGGTGACCCTGTTGCCCCATCGAAGAACTGGATACCGATCGGTGAAGACGTCGCTGATGGCGCTCACATGATGTACACAGAACCACTTACAGCCGCTCAGATGTCAAAACTCGGCATGGTTCCTACATCGGTTGAAGATCCGTCTACTTCAGTTTTTGATTTCAGACTTGATCAGAACTTCCCGAATCCGTTCAATCCGTCAACAAAGATTTCCTTCTCACTGCCGGCAGATGGAGCTACCACGCTTCATATCTTCGACAGCAACGGAAAGCTCGTTCAGACCCTCGTTGACGGTCAGATGAACAGAGGCCTTTACAACTTTACATTCGATGGTTCAAAACTGGCGAGTGGGGTTTATTTCGCACGCTTGACAAGTGGAAAACTTGTCAGCACTCAGAAAATGGTTCTCCTCAAGTAACCCTTGAGAAGTTAATTGGCTTGCCCCCGGCAGCCCTCCCTTTTCGAAGGGAGGGTTT
>RHKR01000258.1 GCA_008363265.1 Chlorobiota bacterium | reverse complement strand
GCAATACGACCCGTGCCGTTAATCATGCCAAAGAGATTTTTGAATCAGCGGGTTATGAAGTGCTGGTGTTCCACGCCACCGGAACCGGTGGACGCACAATGGAATCCTTGGTTGACGCGGGTTACATTGAAGGCGTATTAGACATCACCACCACTGAATGTAAACGGTGGAGTTGAAGGTGCTGAAACCTGAGGTGTTGATACTGCAGGTGCGGCCGTTTTGGGTGCAACCGGTACCTGTGCTGGTTTTGAGCGGCTTGCTATGTAATTCAGAACATCGGTTTTTGTAACCCTGCCACCAACTCCCGATCCGTTAATCGACTCGAGTTCTCTTACAGATACCCCTTCTTTTCTGGCAATGTTCATTACGAGTGGTGAAAAGAATTTATCCGGGGAAGCTTCTTCAACAACCTCAGGGGCAGGAGCCGCGTTACGGGCTACCATGTCGTGCATTGCCAAGGGCTCATCAGCAACGGGAGCGGGTGCTGCAACCTGTTCAGGGGCAGGAGCAGAAATTAAGGCGCCAGAACCGGCCAGTCTTGCAACAATGGTACCGACGGCAACCGTCTCCTGTTCTTTAACTAAAATTTCAGCCACTACACCATCAGCAGGCGAGGTTATTTCAGTGTCAACTTTGTCAGTGCTTATTTCAAAAAACGTTTCGTCAAGTTTAACCGCGTCACCGGGTTTTTTATGCCATTTGATTATGGTGCCTTCCATAACCGATTCACCCATCTTGGGCATTGGAATATCAATTAATGATCCTGAGGTAGCGGGGGCGGATTCACTTACAGCAACCGGGGCTGGCTCAACTTTTGGCTCAACGGGCGCTGATACAGGTTGTGCAGGGGCAGGAGCCGCCACAACAGCATCTGCAGCATCCGTTGCCAGTCTGGCCACAACAACGCCGACCGCGACCGTTTCCTGCTCGTTCACGAGGACTTCACTTAGTACTCCTGCTTCAGGAGAGGGTATCTCAGTATCAACTTTATCTGTGCTGATCTCAAAGATTATCTCGTCTTTTTTAACAACGTCACCCGGTTTCTTGTGCCATTTAATAATGGTTCCTTCAGTAACACTCTCACCCATCTTGGGCATTACAATATCGATCTTCATTCAATTCCTCGGTATTAATATTTTGCCAATTCTTTAATCGCCTGATAAACGCCTTCCCTGGATGGAAGAATTGCATCTTCAAGTACGGGGCTGTAAGGTATATGGGCATCTTTCGCTGCATAACGTTTTACGGGACCATCCAAATGTTCAAAGCAATCGGATGAAACGCGCGCCACGATCTCGGCTCCAAATCCCGCGGTCAGTGTGTCTTCATGGATAACGATAACCTTCCCGGTTTTTCTGACCGAATCGAATATTGATTGCGAATCGAGTGGGATGATCGTTCTGATATCGATCACTTCGACGCTGATCCCCTCTTCCTCAAGTCGTTTTGCTGCAAAAACCGACTCCCAGACGAGCGCACCCCAGGTTACAACGGTGATGTCATGACCTGATCTGACTGTTTTTGCCTTGCCGAAAGGGACAAGATAGTTCTCGTCCGGCTCGGGAGCCATGGCGAACGACTGACGGTAAAGTCCCTTGTGTTCGCAGAAGATAACAGGGTCGTTGATCCTCATGGCGGTTTTAAGAAGACCTTTAGCGTCCGCTGCATTTGACGGATAAGCGACGAAAAGTCCGGGAACATGAGCAAAAATCGACTCGATGTTCTGACTATGGTAAACGCCGCCGTGGATATAGCCACCCACAGCAACCCTCGTAACCACCGGAGTTGCCCATTCATTATTGGAACGGTATCTGAAAGTTGCTGTTTCATTCTTCAACTGCATGAACGCAGGCCAGATGTAATCACCGAACTGTATTTCGACAACTGGTTTCAATCCTGTAAGAGCCATGCCTGTGGCGACACCGGCTATGCTTGCTTCAGCGAGGGGACTGTTAAAAACTCTTCTGTTCCCGTATTTAGTTGAGAGTCCTCTCGTAGCGGTGAACACGCCACCTTTCTTATCTGCGATATCCTCGCCAAACACATAAATCTTGTCATTTACCGCCATTTCCTCGCTCATCGCGTGATTTATAGCGTCAACCATAACTATGTTCTGACCGTTAGGCTGTGAAGCCTCGTAAGGAAGTGATTCACGGAGTCCGCTTTCATCGAAAACGTGCCTCTCAGCCGTTGATGGATCAGGGTTTTTCTCAGCAGCTGCTTCGTCAACGGCTTTATTAATGGTTGCATCCACTTCATTCCTGATCGCTTCGAGTTCGGCTTCATCGAATATTCCGGCAACCAGCACATCGTGACCGAAGCGGAATATAGGATCATTTCTCTGATCCTCTTTAAGTTCATCCTCCGAACGGTACTTTTTATGGTCATCAGACGATGAGTGTGAATGAAGTCTGACAGTATCAGCCTCTATAAGAGCCGGTCCACTTCCGGATTTAATAGAATCAACAGCTTCCTTCACGGCTTCATACGAAGCAAAGAAGTTTGTTCCGTCGACTTTGAATCTTTTAAGGTTCGCGAAACCGGTCATCATCTCGGAAATGCTGTTTCCCGCGCCGCCGCTCTGACTGGAGACATGAACAGAAATCGCGTATTTATTATTCTGAATACAGAACAAAACCGGAAGTTTCTCTCTTGAGGCCCAGTTAACTGCTTCATGGAACTCACCCTGACTGGTGGTCCCCTCTCCTGAGCTAACATAAGAAATATTATTTATTCCCTGACGCTCTGAAGCAAGGGCAGTACCGACCGCCTGAAGGAATTGTGTTCCGGTCGGACTCGATTGAGTCGGAACAAGATTAGGGCGCTTCACTCCAAAATGGCAAGGCATCTGCCTGCCCCCGCAGGCTGGATCATCGGCTTTTCCAAAACAGGCAAGGAAGAAATCTTTAGGTGTCATTCCTGACATGAGAGTAAGAGTCAGATCCCTATAATAAGGGAATATCCAGTCTTTGTGGGAATCGAGCAGAAGTCCGAGTGCAGACTGTATGGCCTCATGCCCCGCTCCGGCAATATGGAAAAATGTTTTGCCCTGCCTGAGCAGGTTCATTGCCTTGTTATCGATCTGCCTGGCAAGATACATGTACCTGTAAACCGTGGTAAGTGTTTCCTTATCGAGGCTTGTCAAGGTATTGATACTGCCTGATCTGGCACTTTTTTTAGGTGATTTTTCTTCCAAAGCTGCTGTTCTAGCCATTTCGGTCCTTATAAAGTTTCCAAATTTCTTAGTTGCTGTAAAGTGACTTCACGGATCTGATCATGCCCGAAGTGTCGTGCGAACCCGGATCTGATCTTATCCTTGATATCATTCATTTCAATTTTTCTGCTCAGAAGTTCGGCCAGCGAAGTTACACTCTTGTCCTTGATCCCGCATGGTATTATGCCGTTAAAGAGATTAAGGTCGGTGTTAATATTGAAGGCGAATCCATGCATTGTGATCCATCTGCTGATCTTGATTCCGATAGCAGCGATCTTTCCTTCACCGATCCAGACACCGGTGTAGGCTTCTTTCCGTCCTGCCTCGATACCATATCCTGCGAGGAGTTCGATCATCATTTCTTCAAGAGTCCTGAGATAAAGATGAGTATCAGGTTTCCACTTCTGCAGATCGATGATCGGATAACCTACAAGCTGTCCTGGCCCATGATAGGTGATATCACCGCCTCTATCAATATCAAACACCTCTATTCCCTTTTCCTTCAGATAGTCCTCTGAACCGACAAGGTTTGCCCTGTCTGCGGTTTTACCTAAAGTGTAAGTATGAGGATGTTCAAGAAGTAGAAGTGTATCCTCTATCTTTCCCTCGTGGCGGAGTGAATGCAAATAATACTGCAGATCCCAGGCCTCTTTGTACGGCATAAGCCCGAGATCTGCAGTAAATAATAATTTAGATATGTATGGCCTCGCCGTTTGCCATGGCAGCTGCTTCCATCACCGACTCTGAAAGTGTCGGATGGGCATGAACTGTCTTAATAATTGTTTCGTATGTGCCCTCGAGAGCCCTCGCGATCCCGAGCTCCGCGATCATTTCCGTGGCTTCAGAACCGATAATGTGAGCACCAAGCAGTTCGCCATATTTTTCATCAAATATCAGTTTTACAAACCCGTCTCTTTCACCGATCGCGAAAGCCTTACCGGAAGCCATGAAAGGAAACTTGCCGATCTTAAGTGTGTAACCCATCTCATTGGCTTTCTCTTCCGTAAGACCGATACTTGCCACCTGAGGCTGGCAATAGGTACAACCCGGAATGTTTCCGTAATCCACTGGTGTAGTGTGAAGGCCTTTTAATGTCTCCACGCAGTGAATACCTTCAGCGCTGGCAACGTGAGCCAGCCAAGGTGGACCTATTACGTCACCTATAGCGTAAACTCCCGGTACATTGGTTGCGTAATTGGATTTATCAACTTTAATATGGTTCTTAAATATCTCAACTCCGAGCTCTTCGAGTCCTATCCCCTCAACATTCCCGGTTACACCGATCGCTGAGAGTACCTTTTCTGCTTTTAATTCTGTGGTTTTGCCATCTTTCGTGATAACAACGGTTACCCCGTTCTTCCCGGGCGTTGCTGATTCAACAACTGCACCTGTGTGGATATCGATTCCGCGTTTCTTAAAACTTTTAGCAAGCGCGTCAGAAACTTCCCTGTCTTCGACCGGGA
>RHKR01000257.1 GCA_008363265.1 Chlorobiota bacterium | reverse complement strand
GGGATGGGGGTTTTGTGCTTACTGCTGTCAACTTCCTGATCAGCATGAGGACGGCTGTCCCAGTGGGCGCAGAGGAGTATCCGTTTATCCAGTTCAGGCTTGAATGAGGCGATGATATTCGTGAATTTAAGTCGCTCACCCCATGGTACCGTTGCCTCGAAATCCTGCCTGGTAACCTTTGCCCCCGTCTTCTGAAGCTCTGAAACGAGGAACTCTTTGGTTTTGTCATACGAAGGTTTCCCTGAAACCCGGGGACCGAATTCAACCTGTTTTCTTACCAGATCATAAACCTTCAAACTGTCAAACTGCGGAATAGTGTCCATTTTCGCGATCTCATAAGCGGGTGGTAAATTCCCGGCCGGCTCCTTCACTTCCTCTTTGCCGCAACCGGCCATGTAGAGTGCTAGCAGGACAAACGGGATAACAAAAACTGTTCTTTTATGCATAATGCCTAATTGTATTTCGCTATTAATTCGCAGATACGGTCCTGATAGTTTCTCGCCGCCGCTGCGGAACCGGTGAAGTTCTGCATCAGGATCGAGAACGATATCATGTCACCACTGGCCGCCTTCAAATAACCTGAAAGTGAGCTCACCCCCGAAAGGCTGCCCGTTTTTGCCCTGACATTGTTGTAGGCAAGACCACTTTTCATCCTTCCAGCGAGTGTTCCGTCAACCCCGCCTATGGGAAGTGAATTGAAGAATATCGAAAAATTTTCTCCATTCTTTTCGTACAAATAATTGAGGATCGCCGTCAGCAGGTCGGCACTGACAACATTGTAGCGGGAGACCCCCGAACCATCGGCAAATCTGTAATCTCCCGGTTTCCTTCCGACTCTGACAACGAGACTGTCGAGGAATTTCTTACCGTCGTTAAATGAAATGTTCTTCTTCCGTGAAATGCTGCCAAGCGCCAGAAGCACCATTTCAGTGTAAAGGTTGTCACTCTTCTTGTTGAGCTGGTTGATCAGCTTCGAGTAGGGGTGCTGAAATTCGTAGAGCTGCGTCATCTGGTAGCTGCCCTCGGCTTCCCTGATCTTTCCGTTCACTTTCAGGCCGTTCCTTACCAGCACTTCCTTCACCAGGGTGGCCATGTACAGCTCCGGTTTCCAGACATTAAAGAAGTAGACCAAAGTTTGCGAAGTGGCGGCAACAGTTCCGCGCACAAATATCCTGTTTGTCCTCTCAAGGTAGTCGCGCCACACCTTCAGATCGTTGTAACTTCCAGTTTTTGCTTCATTTACGATCTCGAAATAACCGGTAACAGGGTAAACGGTGACAAGGGGTTTCTGTCCTGCTCTTGGTGTGATCATCACCTTTACAGTGTTTCCGTAAACATTCAGGGCCGACATGAAAGGCGAGGTTACCGCCCCGTCGTCGTCCCACATCCACCCTTCACCCCAGAAGAGGGAGTCTTTGTAGGAAATGTCGATCACGATATCCCCCTTTATCTCCCTTATACCGTGGGCCGTAACCACGTCGAAGATCTTGCTGAGGCTGTCGATCTTAAAATCGGGATCGCACCTCCCCACTATCACAAGGTCGCCTTTCAGCACATCACCCTCAATTGTTCCTGTGTAACCGAGCGTCGTTGTGAAAGCGAACCTGGGTCCGAGATAAACCAACCCCGCGGCCGAGGTTATTATCTTCATGTTGGAGGCCGGATTCATCAGTTTTTTATCCTCATGAGCGTAGATGTCGGTTCCCTTTGTCAGGTTGTGAACCTTTATTCCGGCGAAACAGGAGGTGAAAAAAGAGTCGCTGAGCAGGGCCTGCATTTCTGCATCGAAAGTCTTCCCTCCCGCCTGAGGCAACAGGGTGGTGAAGGTGATCAAAAGAAGGAGTATGGTTCTAATAAACAATTTCTGTCCTTAAGGCTATTTCTTCGAGAATTGATGAGACCCGTATGCAGCGTGCATAAGTTCCCTTGAAAACCTCCGCTTTCCCTTCGCTGTGTGCCTTCATTGTAAGATAAACCGCCCGCTGAGTTGAACAATTCAGCGCTTTTATCAGTTGTCCTATTACCTCATCGAACGAGTGAAAATCATCGTTGTAGAGGATCACACGGGCCTGAAAGCGGGTTGAAGTGCCGGTATCGACTTCTTCGTCGACCAACGGTTCAGCCACCTGAGTGCTGTCAGGTTTCGGTTCATCTTCTGACATGCTGTTCATCGTTCTTGGGTAGTGTTTAATTTCCATTTTTCCTGTTGGAACTATTTAAAACTTAATCACGCAATTTAAAGAAAAAACCTGCATCTTTATTATTTTTGTAGTTTAATCTTCTCAAATTCATACATATTGGAGGTCAAATGAAAATAGCTGTTTGCGTCAGCAATGTACCGGACACAGCTACGAAGATCAAGATCGCTGCCGGCGGTAAAGAGATCGATAAAGCCGGCGTTACCTTTATAGTTAATCCCTACGACGAATTCGCCATTGAGGAAGCGGTTAGAACCAAAGAGAAATTCGGCGGTGAAACTGTGGTGATCAGTGTCGGCGACGACTCAAACAAAGAGATAATGAGAAAAGCCCTCGCGATGGGGATCGATTCCGGAGTCCTTCTGAAGACTTCCGGTGCTCTCGATTCAAACGGAGTGGCCACTCTCCTCGCTGACGAGATCAAATCGGGCGGATACGACATTGTCTTCATGGGCAAACAGTCTGTTGACTACGACTCATCGGTTACAGGGCAGCTCACAGCTGCCAAGGCAGGCTTCAACTGCGTAACTGTGTGCGTCTCCCTCTCGATCGACAACGGCGCGATAACCGCCGAACGGGAGATCGAAGGCGGAAGAGAAGTGATAAAATCAGCACTTCCCGCCGTTATCACAGCTCAAAAAGGGCTCAACGACCCAAGATATCCCAACCTTAAAGGGATCATGGACGCGAAAAGGAAGCCACTGGCCGAAAAGCCCGTTTCCGCCCCCGCGCCTCTCGTCGAGGTTGTTGAAATGTCCCTCCCGGCTCCAAAAGCCGCAGGTAGAATTGTCGGCACTGATGCTTCCGCCGTTCCGGAACTCGTGCGCCTGTTAAGAGAAGAAGCCAAAGTGATATAAGGAGAAGATGAAATGCCCAAAATGATATTGGCTGTTATTGAACAGCGTGAAGGTAAGATCAAGAAATCAGCCCTTGAAGTGGCCTCAACCGCCGCTAAACTGGCTTCAACTTACGGATGTGGTGTCGCCGCCGTTGTGCCCGCGGCATCAGTTGAAGGTATCGAAGCTCTCGCGAACTGCGGAGTCGGTAAGATAACCGTCCTCTCAGATGCTGGTTTCGCCAACTACTCAACCTCGGGCTACGCGAAAGCTGTCGTTGATTTCGCGAAGAACGCCGGTGCCGATACCCTGATATTCTCAGGTACCGCCCTCGGTAAGGATCTGGCCCCTGCAGTTGCCGCCGGACTCGATGCCGCTATAGTTACTGACGCGATCTCACTCGAAGACAATGGTGGCGACATCGTTGCAGTAAGACCCGTTTTCGCCGGTAAAGCACTCCAGAAGGTTGTGGCCAGATCGGCCAACAAGGTTTTCACCTTGAGACCTAACGTTTTCCCCGTGGTAGAGTCCCCCGTTACCGCTTCTGTTGAGACAGTTGCCGTCGCCGGTGCCGACCTTACAACCACCGCCACTGAGATAAAGAAGGCGGGCGGAAAACTTGATGTGGCAGAAGCGAACATTATCGTTTCAGGTGGCCGCGGCTTGAAAGAGTCGGGCAACTTCCACATGGTCGAAGAGCTCGCCGAAGTTCTCGGTGCAGCCGTCGGCGCGTCAAGAGCCGTGGTTGATGCCGGCTGGAGGCCTCACGGTGAGCAGGTTGGCCAGACAGGTAAAACCGTAACCCCAAGTCTCTATATCGCGTGCGGTATCTCGGGCGCCATCCAGCACCTCGCCGGTATGGCCTCATCGAAGTACATCGTCGCGATCAATAAAGACAAAGATGCCCCCATCTTCAATGTGGCCGACTACGGTATCGTGGGTGATGTTTTCGAAATTTTGCCCGCTCTCAAGGAAGAACTGAAGAAAGTGATGTAAAATTGCATAAAATAGAGTGTGAAGTACTTGGTCTTTCAACAAGCCCCGCCGGCGGCGGAGCTTACGTCCTTCTCTTAAAGGAAGTGGACGGCGAGAGGAAACTGCCGATAATCATCGGTCATTTCGAAGCCCAGTCGATGGCTTTCGTCATCGAAAAATACCAGCCGGAGAGACCCGGTACTTACGATCTATTGAAATCGATGATTGACAACCTCGGCGCCACGTGCGTCGAGGTTGTTATTCATGAACTCCTCAACAATACCTACTACGCCAACATCGTCCTCGACGTCTCCGGCTTCACCAACGAAGTGGATGCAAGACCCTCCGACGCGATAAACCTCGCCCTCCGCTGTCAGGTGCCGATCTACGTCGCTGAAAAAGTGATGGAAGAGGCAGGCTTCTACCCCGCGAAGGAACCCGCGAAAGACCCGGAGAACGAAGAGGTCACAGAACGCTCAACCATCCGCGAAACAAAACTCGCCGCCCTGCAGGATAAGCTCCGCGAACTCCTCGAAAACGAAGACTATGAGCAAGCCGCCAAGATCAGGGATGAGATCACCAAACTCGGCGGAAGCAGCAACTGATTTTTAAATGTGAAATATTATTCGCCGCGGCGAAGTGAAATGTTATTCACCCTTCGGGCGGATCAGGGT
>RHKR01000256.1 GCA_008363265.1 Chlorobiota bacterium | reverse complement strand
AAATGCCATGGTTCCTTCCAGACTCTTCTTCAGGAAGGGCGTTTTACCCCACTTTCTTCCGATCAGCGCGGCTGCTGTATCACCTAATATCAAAAATGCCAAAGAGATGATTGCAATAACTTTCGGGAACACTATTATGCAGAGAACCGCGGCAGCAAGCAACCAAGTGGCTCCGGAGAGCTGTTTCTTGCCGTGATCAAGCTCGTGCTTTCTGAAAACAGGAAAGATTGTGTAGATTATCTTTGCGAACTGAGGACTGGCAAACCTTCCGATATCAACTATCACGGAAGCGAGAAACACCAGACTCAGGATCATGAGTCCGGTGCTTTTGGGGATAAAATAATAAATTATTGGGATCGAAAGACTGCAAATATGGATCAGTTTCCTGTAGACCTCAAATTTATAGTCGATCTGAGACACTTCAGGCCTGCTCATTAGACTCTTTTGGAGCAGTCTCCCTGTTTTTCAACATTTCTTTCACATGATCGGGAAGATCGTCCTTTTTTCCGTTCTTGGGGACCGGCGGCAGTTCTTCACCTCTCATGATCTTGTCTATCTCTTCTGCATCGAGTATCTCTCTTTCAAGAAGTTCAGCAGAGAGCTTGTGGAGCATTTCAATATTCTCCTCAAGTATCTTCAGAGCCCTCTCCATACAGGAGTTGATGATGTGTTTGATCTCTTCATCGATCTCAATGGCGGTTTTTTCGCTGTAGTCACGATGCTGCTGGATCTCTTTTCCCAGGAATATCTCCTCATGCTTGGTTCCGTAATTCAGAGGACCAAGCTTTTCGCTCATACCCCACTCACAGACCATTTTACGGGCAAGATTTGTGGCCCGCTCGATATCATTTCCGGCTCCGGTGGTGTAGTGGTCGAAAATTATTTTTTCTGCTGCCCTGCCACCCAAAGCGTAGGTTATTACCGATTCAAGATATGACTTCGAATATGTATGCTTCTCATCCACAGGAAGATAACTGGTGACACCGAGCGCCCTTCCCCGGGGTATAATGGTAACTTTGTGAACAGGATCAGCTTCAGGGAGCATTTTAGCTACCAGAACGTGACCAATCTCATGGTACGATGTGGTTTTCTTTTCCTTGTCGGAGATGATCATGCTCTTCCTCTCCATACCCATCATAACCTTGTCTTTGGCCTCTTCGAAGTCGTCCATGTCAACTTTCGATTTGTTCTTCCTGGCGGCGAGAAGTGAAGCCTCGTTAACAAGATTTGCAAGCTCGGCACCCGCGAGTCCCGGTGTACCCTTGGCCAATACAGAGAGCTCAACATCTTCTGCAAGAGGGGTGTTTCTGGTGTGAACCTTGAGGATACCTTCCCTTCCCTTCACATCAGGCCTGTCTACCACTATCTGACGGTCGAAACGGCCCGGGCGCAGAAGTGCAGGATCAAGCACATCTGGGCGATTGGTCGCAGCAATAATAATTACGCCACTGTTCTGCTCAAAACCATCCATCTCGACGAGAAGCTGGTTAAGGGTCTGTTCCCTCTCATCGTGCCCGCCACCGAGTCCGGCACCTCTGTGTCTGCCGACGGCATCAATTTCATCAATAAAAATTATACACGGAGCGTTTCTTTTACCCTGATCAAACAGGTCTCTCACACGGCTTGCGCCAACACCAACAAACATCTCGACAAAATCGGCACCCGAGATCGAAAAGAACGGTACACCCGCTTCGCCCGCAACAGCTCTGGCGAGGAGGGTTTTACCGGTCCCCGGAGGTCCCAGGAGAAGGACACCTCTCGGAATCTTACCGCCGAGTTTCTGGAATTTACTGGGTTCCTTAAGAAACTCAATAACTTCCTGAAGCTCCACTTTAGCCTCATCTGCACCGGCGACATTCTTGAAGGTAACCTTGTTGTTCGACTGGTTTATCAGTTTGGCTTTGCTTTTGCCAAAGTTAAAGATGCCTCTCTGCCCGCCGGCACCACCGCCACCCTGCATTCTTTTCATAAAGAAGAACCAAAGGGCGATTATCAGTATCCACGGGATCATACTGATCAGTAATGTCACAAAACTGTTCGACTGCTGATTATAGGTAAGCTGTATACCCATGGCATCCCACTTCTTCTTTTCAGCTTCGAAGTCGGGTTCCGCAATGTTCACAGCTATCTGGGTAACCTCGAGTGGTTTTTTGCCGATCGTTACGGTACGTTTTTCTCTTAATTCCGCCTGAAATACATGCACTTTAGTGTCGGTAACGTTAACTGTGGCACTTGCGATCACGCTGTCCTGCAGTAACCTTTCATACTCAAAATAGGGAATTTCTGCATAGGAAGCTGTCTCACCTCTGAATAACTGCATCGCAATAACAGCGGCAATGATAACCACACCCCAGCCAAAAACCACTCTCATGATCTTCGACCAGTCGAAATTATCATCCGGCTTGTTGCCACCCATATTCTTGTTCTTCTGATCCATCTTTGTCGTTTGTTCCTTATTTGCTTTCCTCTTCGACCATCGAATAAACCGCTCTTAAATTGCGGTACTTCTGTGCAAGGTCGAGTCCGTATCCTATCACAAAATTATTAGGTATCTTAAATCCTACATATTCAACTGAAATGTTGTACTTCACACTCTTGGGCTTCAAAAGAAGCGAAGCGATCCTGACCGAAGCAGGATTGTGCTTCTTTAAATGTGAGATAATAAATTCGGCAGAAAGGCCTGAATCTATTATATCTTCAACAATTATGATATCTCTTTGGTTCAAGTCGGCATTGATGTCTTTCAGGAGATCTACTTTGCCTGAGGAGACTTTTGCCTCATGATAACTTGAGAGTTTTAGGAAGTCAACTTCGCATTCACCGCAGAAGTTCTTGAGAAGATCAGATAGGAACATGAATGCACCGTTCAGTATTCCAATAAAAATCGGTACTTTGCCTTTATAATCCTCTGATATCTGCGCACCCAACTCCGCGATCCTTTTTTGGATCATCTCTTCTGTCAGGTAAACCTCGAAAGTTTCACCGTTGATCGTGATTCTGTCCATCTTCTTTAATCTCTAACTTGTAAATCTTCTTTGTCTGTTCTGTTACTTTGTATCTGTCGTCGGCTCTGAAACCACAAACCCAAACGATATTATCTTCGTCATAAACCACCGGATGCGACCACTTTTCTAAAGAAGGCAGTTTCACATCATTAAAAAAATCAGATATTTTCCTACTCCCCTTGCCGTTCAAAGGATGGAACGCATCGCCCCTGGAGGCACACTTTACAGTGAGTGCTCCGGATACTTTCCCTGCATCGATGTAGGCAACATTCCTGTCAGTACTTCTTTCAAAATCATCAACTTCGCAAGAATAGATCCAATACCGCCCGAATTTCACACTCGTACCCGGTTTCAATGGGGTTGGGTGCGTGGCGGTCAGATCAGATTTCCCAATAACGATCCTGTTTTGCTCCCTGAAAGCTGAAAGCCCGCCGGCGAGTGCAATTCCCCTTCCCGGCTGATCCTCGACAAGTTTTTTCAAACTATTAAAATTTCGTAACTTTAAATTTAACTGAAAATTTTCAATTAATCTAATCGATATCTCCCGGTACAGAAAGTGATCTGAAATCCCGGCTGCGGTTACTGTATCTACTAAAAGTCTCCCGCTACCGTCAATTGACGTACAACCGGGGACATCAGAAACTGTTTCCAGAAGTGATCGCAGCATTTTAGAGTTGGCGAATATCGCATTGGCTGCGTCGGGATTGATTTCTCTCAAAAGTGGTATCACTTTATGGCGCATAAAATTGCGCTGTATCGAGGTGTCGCTGTTGCTTTTGTCCTCCACCCATTCAACACCCCGGGACTGAAGCCAGGATTCGATTTCAATCTTGTTCAGTGAAAGCATGGGTCTGATAACCGGTCCTCTCCGCACAGGTATCCCCGCAACCGCTTCAGGACCTTTCCCCTTCACAAGATTGATGAGCACAGTTTCGGCGTTGTCATCGATATTATGTCCGGTTGCGATTTTGTCAAATTTCCTCGCGGTCCTGATATCTTCGAGTGCCCGGTAACGCAGTTCCCTCGCCGCCATTTCAACCGATATTCCGGATTCTTTCATCCGGGTTTGCACATCGATCATCACGGATAAAAAGTCAACTCCCATTGATCTGCACACTCTTGAGCAGAACTCCATATCACGGTCGGCATCATCACCTCGAAGTCCATGGTTTACATGTACCGCAAGAAGTGAAAGATTTAATTTTTTTCTTATTTTTTCGAGGAAGTAAAGCAGAAGTACAGAATCTGATCCCCCGCTTAAAGCGACGAGAATTTTGTCATCCTGCATCAACAGTCGCTCTGTTGAGCAGAATTGACGGAATTTGAGATAGGTCTTATCAGGCAAAACCGGAATCTTTGAGTTTATCGAGCGTCAGGCCACCCTGGTTTGTTCCCTCGACATAGTTCAAAATGTATTTTCCGAGGAGGTCAAATTCAAGATTTACCTGATCATTCGATCTCAACTGCGAAAGCGTGGTATTTGCCCAGGTATGCGGGATAACCGCGACTTTAAGCCACCCTCTTCGCTTCTCAGCAACTGTCAAACTGACACCATCTATACAGATCGAGCCGACCGGTATGACAAATTTGTCGAAACCGGGATCAAAAGCCACGCCGAGATTCCAGCTGCCTGAAAGTTGCAACACTTCAGTAACCCTCCCGGTCGTATCAACATGTCCGGCGACAAAGTGACCTCCGAGC
>RHKR01000255.1 GCA_008363265.1 Chlorobiota bacterium | reverse complement strand
TTTTTGCTCGCTCTGGTTTTCTGGATAACCATAGTAGGTGCCAACTATCCCTCGGGATGGCTAGCCACACTGCTGGTTGACTGGGGCCACCCATGGATCAGATCCATCTTTGATGCACTCGGAGCACCATGGTGGCTGACCGGTGTTCTGGTTGACGGAGCATATCTTGCCGGAGCATGGGTGGTAAGTGTGATGCTCCCGCCAATGATGGTGTTTTTCCCCATCTTCACACTTTTGGAGGATTTTGGGTATCTTCCAAGAGTGGCATTCAACCTTGATTCCATCTTCAGGAAAGCGGGAGCACACGGCAAGCAAGCTCTCACGATGAGCATGGGCTTCGGCTGCAATGCCGCGGGAGTGGTTGCCACAAGAATAATTGATTCTCCAAGAGAGAGGCTGATCGCGATAATAACCAACAATTTTTCACTCTGTAACGGCAGGTGGCCAACTCAGATACTTATTGCTTCAATATTTATTGGCGCGGCCGCGCCGCCTTATCTTGCAGGATTGGTATCTGCAGGGGCGGTTGTTTTCATTGCACTGCTTGGGATATTCCTCAGTCTGTTGGTTTCATGGGGACTCACAAAGACTGTGCTGAAAGGCGAGGTTTCAACCTTCAGTCTTGAGCTGCCACCGTACAGACCTCCGCGACTCCTTCAGACACTTTACACTTCACTTATTGACAGAACCGCATTTGTTCTTTGGCGCGCTATTGTTTTCGCTTTCCCCGCGGGAGCAGTGATATGGCTGGTTGCAAATATTCATGTTGGTGAACTTTCATTGGCTGAGTGGTTTATCAACGCGGTTGATCCCGTCGCGGTGATATTCGGTTTGAACGGGGTTATTTTCCTCGCATATGTGATCGCGATTCCCGCGAATGAGATCGTGATCCCGACAATTCTGATGCTTACGGTAATGACCACGAAGATAGCCGGAGCAGGCGCGGGAGCAGGGGTCATGTTCGAACTGGAAGATGCGCAAACCGCGGTTATACTTCAGCAGGGTGGGTGGACACTACTTACGGGGATTAATCTGATGCTATTTTCGCTGCTCCACAATCCCTGTTCGACGACCATATATACAATATATAAGGAAACCGGATCCTTGAAGTGGACTCTTGTCTCAACCTTTCTTCCGATCATCATGGGACTTGCCGTAACCTTCTTGGTAACCGTTATTTTCAATTTATAGGAGGAAAATTTTTTGTCCGGCTATTGATCATGAAAAAAATTATTATTATATTCAGGTGAATAAGATTAGTTTTTACTGTCAATATGATCGGGAAAAAAATGAAAAACAACAAGATAATTGTCGCGCTTCTTTCTGTAGCAGTTATCCTGCTCCTTGTGATAGTCGGGGTTTTGATCATCAAAGGGGTTCCCGGAAATAGTGCAAAGTCTGTAGAAGGGGAAAAGGCTGCCAAGGTTAACAACCAGCCTTTCGTCGAAGTGGTGCCTGCCTCCGCGTACGCTAGTTCGGTGCTCCCGGCTTCCTACGGGTTTCGCTATCCTCCCGAATATTCATTCGATAATGATCCCTTCACATGGTGGAGTCCGTCAGGTACTTATCACGGTCAATGGATCACTTACTCTTTACCCCGCCCTATGGAAGTGAACGGTATCAGCATCTGGAACGGCTCCCATTATCCTAATTTCTCAAATGGTGGTTACTATTTTGGTGATCTCTATTACCAGAATGCAATTCTCACTTCAGCCACACTAGAATTCTCAGACGGTACAAGACGCGACGTACTCTTCAAAATTTACGACGGTATGCAAACCGTTAATTTCCCGCCGGTGGTTACCACACATGTGAAAATGCTCTGCACCGGTGTTTCTCCCGGACAAAGATGGCAGGATGTCTGCATTTCCGAGTTCAGGGTGATGGGGAGGAACGCGCAATGAAGATCTTCTTCCGGTTCCTTATTCTTCACTCAAGCGTGTATAATGAACTCACCAGGCGGCAAGATGGTCTCCATTCTTTGACTAATTTATTTGAGCGTGAGATATGAAAAAATATTCACTTCTTATGATCTGGGCCTTCTGTACATTCACCCTGTTTTCGCAGACTGACTTTGAACAACTGATTCAAAATGTTGAGAATTGCAAAATAAATCAATCATCCAAGCAACCGTTGATTGATTTTCTGCTGTTTTACCAGACTGTTAATCGAGAAGCGGATACAGCATCAGCCGTTGTTGATACGACGGCAGTGGATTCCGGTCCGAGGCTTGACGATAAGCAGCAACGGGAGTTGAAGAATATCAGAAAAAGAATGTCTGCTTCTTTAATCGATGCGCAAAAAAGTGCTGAGCCGGAGAAATCATACACGCTTGTGATAGTTAACATCATGCTGGCGACTTTGGATAACCTGCTGAACGATTCAAAGTCGGCAATTGCGAGTAATGAGGCGGCATTGAAAAATCTGAAGGGCAACAAGATCGATTTTTGCGGCAGCTTTGAATGGACCCGCTCGGATATTCACAGGTGGCTTTTTGGAGATTACAAGAAACTCAAAAATTACGCCGCGGCTAAAAAGAATCTTCAGTTGGCAGAACAATATAACGAGTTTAACAATACTGAGAGCCAGCTGGTCTTCGTTAATCTGACAAAAAATCTTGCTTCCGAAACCAATAATTCTCAAACCCTGCTCGAAGCTGCTAAAAAGCTGGATAAAATAGGTTTCGCAACCGGTGCTGATCTAAACAGGATATCAGATTGCTATTATCTATTTTCCGAAAAGCTTCCAAAGCCGGCATTGATCCAATATTTTAACTCGCTTCAGGGGTTGCTTAACAAGGTTTACGGAGGATTCACATCAAGCTACGGTGAAACGGAAAATGACCTCTCCGATCTGAAAATAATGGTTAACTGCAGGCTTTTCGATCTTTATCGTGACCAAAAAGACTATTTAAATTCATATTTTCAGGCGACATATGCCTTCAGGGAAAAACCCTGCAAGCAGTACCTGGATGCGGCGAAGACTTACTACGTTCTCTCCACGATGAAAGAGCAAGGATGGTTGCCATGTGGTGGTGATGATTTTATTGTTTCATCCGGAAACCCTCAAACATGGTATTTTTACCATCCTTCACGGTTGGTGAAAAGAGGGAATTACGTTGAAACCTGGCAAAAAAGCATTGAAATCGACTTTGATGTCACCACCTGGATATTCAGTTTTATGGATCGCAGCAATGATTATTCATCCTCCACTTCCACGGAATTCAGCGTGGGAAAGAATTCAGTGGTTAAAGCATCAATACAGAAGTATCCCCAGGCAATAAAATGGCTGAGCTGGACGGAATACGACTATTACGGAAATGTTGAAAACTCCGGTAAAGCGGGTCCCTACGATACTTATTCGGAAACTGTTCCGGGCTCGATCGGCGAAGCATTGTGGAAATTCTATTTCGGAGTGAAATGAATGGTTTGATTTGCCCGGATTTTCGTAACTTGAGCCTCAAATATTTTTTTAATCTACACCGCTGTGGCGGTAATTTAATCATAAACAGAAAGACGATCCATGAGAACACGAATTGTCTCCGCTATTATTTGTTTTTTCCTCACTTTTTCAACCCTTATGGCTCAGGATTTCATCCTCTCCGAGGGATATGCCCAGTTGACTCACGAATTTGTTCATGATTACAACACCAACAAGCAGAATGATCTCCGCCTTGATCCGATCCTCCGTGATAAACTTATGCAGTTTTACGTTGATGTCATCAAGCGTGAAGCAATTATGTTCGAGATTCACACCGGTCAGGTGATCTCATCCGATGGCACTGTAACTCCATTGGATACAGCCATTTACGAATACAACAATGACGGCAGGCTCATACAACTTACCGTCAGTTCGAAGAATACAGCGGGTGTGTACCAGTCAACCTCACTCACATTCAAGTACGACAAGGCAGGCAGGTTTACCGAAATGATGGCCGGCAAAAAATCCGTTCTGAAGCTCACCCGCGATAAAAAAGGAAACATCACAAAGGCGAACAACACTTCCTACACCTACAAAAAAGGTAAACTCGACAAGGTCGGGAGCATGAAATGGAACGGCAACTATTTTGTTGACAAGAAAAAAGACAATGGAGTACAGGACCCGGGCCATGAAGTTTTGTACGATAACTATGGTCGCGTTTGGCAGGCAAACTGGACCGAAAGTTTCGCCGTTTACGCTTATGACACCCGCGACAGGTTTGTCACCAGACAGTGGGAAGGTCAGGGACTGAAAGAGGATTTGATGATAATGCATTCCGGCGGTCTGCATGATCAGATAATCGAGATGACCGGAATGTCGACCGAAGGCGGTAAACCGGAGCAGGAGATCAAGGTACAGGTGCTCAGGATCTACCGGGACGGTAAGTAAAACCATCCTGATCTCGTGAAAATTTAAGGCTGTCGCATGTGTGGCAGCCTTTTTTTTATTTCAATTCCGCACCAAATCGATTTTCCCCCGCCCATCTGTTTTGTTATTTGTTTTATATTCGTAAATTAAATTTAAAATTCGAGATTTTGTTTGCGCATCCGGATACTTTTTAGTAGCTGGTCTGGGCTTTCAGGTGCTCTACATTTCCAACGCGATCTCGTATGCATCCGATAAGCCTGAGGCCTGCATAAACTGCCACGTTATGAATTCGTACTTCGCCACTTGGGAGAAAGGCAGCCACGGACGCTTCACAGTCTGTAACGATTGCCACGTTCCCCAGGACAACCTGATCTCCAAGTACCTCTTCAAGGCACAGGACGGGCTTCGCCACTCTTTCATGTTCACTTTCAGGCTTGAGCCACAGGTGATCAAGATCAAAGATGCCGGAAAAAACGCGGTACAGGCCAACTGTATCAGGTGCCATGAGAACGTGATACACCCGATCTCGAACCGTGGATATGAACAAGGGAACAGGTCGATCGATATGGAGGGTGTCTACTGCTGGGACTGCCACAGGGAGGTTCCTCACGGCAGGGTTAACTCTCTCTCTTCGACGCCTGACGCGAAAGTACCGGGACTTACTCCTGTGATCCCGGACTGGATGAAAACCAACAATTCGAAACAGAAATAAGAGGATTAAATGAAACCAATTTCTGAACAGCTTAAAGAAAAACCGTGGCTTGGGTGGGTAATATTCCTTGGCACGGTGGTAGTAGTATTTATTCTGGGACTATTCGCTTCGACCATCATCGAAAGAAGAGCCGAGAGCTTTACACTTCAAGCGGTCAAACCGATCGCTGAATGGGAGCCACGAAATGAAGTGTGGGGAGAGAATTACCCACGCGAGTATGAAACATACATGAAAACCCTTGATACCAACTTCGCGAGCAAGCACGGTGGATCGAAAAAGATCGATTACCTGGAAAAATATCCCGAATTGGTGATAATGTGGGCAGGATATGCCTTCGCAAAAGATTATAATCAGGGCCGCGGCCACGCTCATGCAGTAAGGGATATAAGACTTACACTGAGAACCGGCGGCGTAAAAGAGAGTCCGCAGCCCGCGACCTGCTGGAGCTGTAAGAGTACCGATGTGCCGCGCGTAATGGCAAAAGTCGGACCTGAAGAGTTCTACAAAGGTAAATGGAAAGACAAAGGCGCCGAGATCGTCAACCCGATCGGTTGCCAGGACTGCCACGATCCGAAGAGCATGAACCTTAGGATTACCCGTCCCGCACTCGTGGAAGCTTTCCAGAGACAGGGTAAAGACATAACAAAAGCCTCCCGTCAGGAGATGAGATCACTCGTTTGCGCTCAGTGCCACGTTGAATACTACTTCAAAGGCGAAGGCAAATACCTCACATTCCCATGGGATAAAGGTTTCAGTGCCGACTCAATGGAAGCATATTTTGATGAAATGGACTACAAGGATTGGGAGCATAAGATATCAAAAGCTCCGATGCTCAAAGCACAGCATCCGGACTACGAACTTTTCATGACAGGAATCCACGCGAAACGCGGTGTATCGTGCTCCGACTGCCATATGCCCTACAAATCTGAAGGCGGTGTAAAGTTCACTGATCACCACATCCAGAGTCCTCTGGCCAACGTGGCTAACTCATGCCAGGTATGCCACAGGGAAGAGACCGATAAACTGATCCAGGATGTGTATGACAGACAGGACAGGGTAGAAGAAATAAGAAGAATTGCTGAAAAAGCGATCGCCGCCGCTCACCTTGAAGCCAAGGCTGCCTGGGATGCCGGAGCGACACCGGAAGAAATGAAGCCCGCCCTAAAACTCATCCGTCATGCTCAGTGGCGTTGGGACTGGGTGGCAGCTGCCAATGGACTTGGTTTCCATGCTCCCGTTGAAGCCCTCAGAGTGGTCGGTACCTCTCTCGCGAAAGCTGAAGAAGCACGCAAGGCACTGGCTGTTATCCTGATCAAAAAGGGAAAATCGTATCCTGTTGCACTGCCTGACGTCTCCACCAAGGAAAAGGCTCAGGCTTATCTCGGTTTCGATCTGAAGGCCATGTTCGCCGACAAGGATGAATTCCTGAAAACCATTGCGAAACAATGGGACGAGGAAGCGAAGAAACGCCAGGGATGGCTGAATACTTATTGAGAACTTAAGAACTCAGGAACTTAAGAACTTAAGTGCGCCGCGGCGCATTAAGAAATGTCGTGGGAATTTAGCAATAAATTTAGTTGTTTTCGAGCCCGGAGCTGTAACAGGTTCCGGGTTTTTTTTGTTTATAAAGGTCAGTAGTGATTATTTTTGTCCGGTAACAAATCAGAATAAACAGATGTCGAAATATTTTTTTACTTTCTTATCGCTCATTATTGGGAGCATTTACGGTCAGATCAACATCGAGGAACTTCGCTTGGATGACGACACTTCAGGAATGTGGTCGGGACATATCGAGTCGGAATTAACTTATAAAAAGGGTAACAGTGATGTGCTGCTTCTCGAATCGACCGTAGCCATCGAAGCCGACTGGAAGAACAGTTCACTTCTCCAGGTTCTGAAAGGTGACATTGGCGAAAGCAACGGGATCAGGATATCCAACGAGTTTGTCGCGCACCTCAGGTATGTTAACAGATTCAGTCCGGATGTGTATGCCGAAGCATTTCTGCAATATAATTACAATCTATCGCGCAAGATCCTGAACAGGGAGATCGCCGGAGGTGGAGTCAGATTCCTTCTGGTCGAAGAGCCCGCCTGGAAAATCCGGCTCGGCGCAGGTGCCATGTTCGAGAGAGAGGAGTTTGATGTCCCCAGGTCGGGGGCTCAATCGCGTGAAATGAGTCTTATAAGGGGAAATTCCTATATTTCGGTTAACTATATTCCCGCGAAAAACATCACCATCGCATCGACCACATATTTCCAACCGGCGTTCAAGGCCATTGAAAATTTCCGGATACTTTCGGAAACCAAGGCAGCTTTCAAGTTCTCAGAAGACCTTTCTTTCACAATTAAGTTTAACCTGTTCTACGACAATATTCCGCTTCAGGATCTGAAAGTGTACGATATTGACAGCAAGTATGGCGTCGAGTGGGAGTTTTAGTATGAAAAAGAGGGTTCTCTATCTCCACAGAAA
>RHKR01000254.1 GCA_008363265.1 Chlorobiota bacterium | reverse complement strand
TACGAGAACAGGTCTCCCTCTGTAGTGCCCTGAAGGAATGAACTTCTCTTCAGGATACATCAGCGTATAAGGCTTACGGAACATATTTTTTAATGTGATCGACAACCCCGCCACTATGGACGGAATGTAGATCTTCTCCATCAGTGTGAAATCCTTCATACGTTTCTTCACTGCCATACCGGATCTCCTAATTTAAAATCATTGCTAAAACTGCGACCCAAACCAGATTCAAAAGCGCCAGCGGGAACATCACTTTCCAGCCTATATCCATCAACTGATCGTAACGGAACCTTGGGATGCTCCATCTTACCCAGATGAAGAAGAACAACAGCACACCGATCTTGGCGAAGAACGCGAGAACCTGAAGCACGATTACCCAGGTTTCGGGAAGTCCAAGCTTCTCAATATAGGGTATCTGCCAACCGCCAAGATAGAGGAGAACGATCAGCGCGGAAGAAGTGGCCATATTGGCATATTCGGCCAGGAAGAACGCGCCGAACTTCATGCTGGAATACTCTGTGTGGTATCCGCCGACAAGTTCAGGCTCCGCTTCCGGTAGATCGAATGGTAAACGGTTCGTCTCGGCAAAAGCCGCGGTTAAAAATGTTATGAATCCGATCGGCTGAACAAACGCGTTCCACATCAGTCCTGCCTGCGATTTGATGATCTCCTGAGGTGAAAGCGACTGTGCCAGGATAAGCACACCCGCGATCGAAAAGCCCATTGAGATCTCATAAGAGATCATCTGAGCCGATGATCTTACACCACCGATGAGCGAATACTTCGAACCCGAAGACCAGCCCGACATCGTGATGGCGTAAACGCCAACGGAGGTAAGTGCAAGCACATAAAGGATACCGGCGTTAACTCCGGGGATGATCGCGAACTGAAATGTATCACCGAACAGCTGCTTCAAAGCTTCGTCAGCGATCGTGATATCGGGGCCGATGGGTATCACAGCGAACGATGTGAACGCCACAAACAACGCAAGAAACGGCGCCAGTGTGTGGATCGCCCGGTTGGCATGATCAGGAATGATATCCTCTTTCAGCACCAGTTTAAGTACATCCGCAAACGGCTGCAGCAATCCCGCGGGACCAACCCTGTTGGGGCCGACCCTGCTCTGCGCCCAGGCCGAGATCTTTCTCTCAAAATAAACCAAATAAGCCACAGTCACCAACAATATATTGGCGATTATCAGCAACTTCACCAGCGTCACGCCGGCATTTATCCAAGGTTCCATTAAACCATCAGTTCCTTAGTTATAAAAAATTTTTCAGTAGCGAGTAGTGATCCGCCGCGGCGGAGTGAGTAGTGAGGCTATCGTTGCCCGTTACCCGTTACCCGATATTCGTTTTCAGTAGTGAGTAATGAGTAGTGAGTAGTGAGGATTCATACTTCATACTTCATACCTCATACAAAAACTTCACAGTTCACAGTTCACACTTCAACCGAGTTCTTCATAAGTAACCCCATGAAGCTGGGGCTCATGTTTCGTGAACTCTTCCCAGACATCTTCGGCCATTTCGAACTTGCCCTTCATACCCAGAAGGTGCCCGAGATCGAGGAGTATCTTCCATGAAGGTCTCGCGTCGTACCTCTTGTAGTTACCCCAGCGGTCGAAGCGGGTACCGAACCTGTCGAGTCTGCTGAGCGCGAGGCCATCGAGGCTTCTGTCCATCTCTTCGGTTACAACCGCGGGACGGATCCTCTGAGCCCTTCCATCGAAGTTCATGAAGACGCCGTTCTTCTCTGTCCATGTGGAGGCAGGAAGAACAACCTTCGCGAGGTCGGTTGTAGCGTTGAAGTTCGAAGCAAGTACAACGAGGAGATCAAGTTTCTTAAGCGCGTCGACCCATCCGGCACCGAGTACCGCGAGGTCTTCCTCTACCACTATAAGTGCCTTGATCTTGTGGCTGTTGATGCCTGCGAGAATACCGTTAACGTCGTGACCATCTTTACCGGGTTTAACGCCTGCCTTCAGGGCACCATGATCGTTCGGCGATTTCTCGTCTCTTATTAATATCTTGTCACCACTTCCGGGGATCGCGTGGCGGGGGAAGTCAATGTTCGTGACGTGAAGGTGACCGGCAACTTTGGCGAGGAGGAAATTGTCTTCGACTGTTGTACGGCCAGAGCCAATGAATGCGATCTCAGGGGATTTGTAGCTCTGCAACTCGCTCGATACCATCGACAGGGCTTCATCCCAGGTGGCTTTGCTTAAACCGCTTTCCCTTCTAACGTGCGGACCGTCGACCCTCGTCTCCGAGTTCACATGTTTCCATGTGTTCAATCTTCCGTGATCGCACATCCAGTAGCTGTTAACTTCCTGGTTCTCACGTGGAGTAAGTCTTAAAACTTCGTTGCTTCTCACCCACACATCAACATTACAGCCGCGCGAACAGCCCGGACATACCGAAGCTGTGTTCGACATATCCCACACCCTCGCTTTAAACCTGAAATCACGGTTGGTGAGGGCGCCTACGGGGCAGATATCGGTAACGTTGAGTGAGTATGGATTGTCAAGTTCTTTTCCGGGGAAGGTCTGAATGGTAACCCTGTCACCGCGGTTAACAAATGTAAGCTGGGTTTCACCTGCCACTTCATCACAAAATCTTATACAGCGTGAGCATGAAATGCAGCGGTCGCCATCGAACATTACGTGAGGTCCGAGCGGAACCCTCTTGTCTTTATGCTGTTTTTCTTCAGTAAAGCGGCTTTCACCGACGCTGTGACTGTAAGTGTAGTCCTGCAGTTTACACTCACCGGCCTCGTCACAGATCGGACAGTCGAGGGGGTGATTGATGAGGAGGAACTCCATCACTGCCTGGCGCGCGGAGAGGGCTTTAGTTGATTCAGTATGAACTACCATCCCTTCGGCTGCCTGGGTCGCGCAGGCTATCGCCAGCTTCGGCATCTTCTCCACTTCAACCAGACATACACGGCAGTTGCCGGCAACGGTAAGCGAGGGGTGCCAGCAGAAGTGCGGAATATCAACTCCAACCTCTTTAGCTGCCTCAATGATCGTCTGGCCCGGCTTAAAATCTATCTCATGTCCGTCCAAAATAAACTTTCCCATTCGGGTCTTCTCCTATGCTGCGGTAGTTATCAATTTTGTTTGCGGTTTAATAAACACTTTAGTGAGCTTATCCATCTCAAGAAGTTCATCCGCCAGCAGGTGGATCTCATCTATCGTAACCGCTTCTATCTTTTCAATCACTTCTTCAACCGGGATTATCCGCCCGTGATTAAGCAAAAGATTCGCCATTCTAATCATTCTGTTCGAGGTCGATTCCTGCGTGAGAAGGATGCTTCCCTTAAGGTACTCCTTCACTCTTTTCAGCTCACGCTCCTCGATCCCCTTTTCCCTGAACCTTTTGAACTCCTTTTCGATCTGTTTCATCGCCTTACCGAAATTCCCTTCATTCGTCGAGAAATAGATCCCGAACGATGAGGCGTCCTTGTAAAAGTTGATGAAACTGTTGATCTGGTAGGTTATACCAAGTTTTTCCCTGATGTTCTGATAAAGCCGGCTGCTCGTTCCCTCACCGAGTATGAGAGAAAGGAGGTTGAGCGGCAGCCTTTGCCCGCTGTTGTAACCGACGCTCCGGGCGCCGATAATGCTGTAAACCTGTTCGGTCTCTTTCCACAGGATGTGCTCGGAGCCAGGGTGGCTACCGGCGTAGGTCCTGTGTGTATCAGCCTTTATTCCCGAGTTCCGGATATGCTTCTCAGCGAGCTTCACCACCTGTTCGTGGGAAATGTTGCCCGAAGCCGAAATAAGGAGGTTACCCGGCGTGTAATGGTGGTTATGATAACCCTCCACCACTTCCTTTGAGAACGACGAAACATTCTCCTCGGTTCCGAGGATCGGATAACCGAGCGGAAGGTCAGGGAACACCAGTTCTTCAAAAGTGTCAAAGATCAGTTCGTCGGGGTTGTCGTTCAGATCGTTGATCTCATCAAGGATCACCCCGATCTCATTCTTTATATCCTTCTCCTTCAAGAGGGGGAACTGCACCATGTCGGCGATAACATCAAATGTCTTCGCGAAGTGGGAGGCCATCCCGCGGGCGTAGTAGCAGGTGTGCTCCTTCGCGGTGAACGCGTTCAAATAGCCGCCGAGCGACTCGATATCCTCCGATATCTTCCTCGCCGAACGCTTCTTCGTCCCCTTGAACAGCATGTGCTCCAGAAAGTGGGTAATGCCGCTTGTTTCAACGGTCTCATCGCACGACCCCGTGTTGTACCAAAAGCCCAGCGAAAACGACTGTACGAACGGAATGTTTTCGGAGACAACGGTCGTCCCTCCGGGTAATTTGGTTATTTTTATGCTATCCAAGAATGTCCGTGGAAAAAGAAAATTCAAACTTTAAATATAGATATTCCAAAGGGTTTAAGCAAACCCGCGGACCCGTTAAGACCCGCGGTTTCGCTTTAAAAGAGGGGAAATTTAGAAGCGGTCAGGAGTTGAATTTAGTGAAGTACTCACCTATCTTCTCATACGATCTTCTGAGGATGTCCTCTTGCGGAAGGAACACGGCCCTGAAGTGGTGCGTTCCCGGAACCTGTCCGAACCCGCTGCCGTGAACCACCACAACACCGGTCTCACGTATCAGACCGGAAACGAACTCGAAGTCGCTCTTGTCAGTGTGCAGTCTCGGGAAGGCATAAAAGGCGCCTTCGGGCTTAACGCAGCTAATGCCGGGAATGGCGTTCAACATT
>RHKR01000253.1 GCA_008363265.1 Chlorobiota bacterium | reverse complement strand
TCATCCTTAATCTGAAACAGGTCAGGATGAAATTGCTGAACAAAAAACCGGCGAAGATCGAATTCACGATCCAGGGACCCAAAGAGGTTACCGCCGCTGATATCCAAAAATATACCGCTGATCTTGAGATACTTAATCCAAACCAGCACATTGCAACACTTCAGGCTGATGCCAAATTTGAAGTGGAACTCCGTGTCGGCAGAGGAAAGGGTTATGTTCCCGCGGTTGATAACAAGTCACCGGATTTCACTATCGGTATGATTGCAATCGATTCGATCTATTCACCGATCGTTAATGCTACATACGAAATTGAAAACGTCCGTATCGGCGACAGAAACGATTACGAAAAACTGGTAATGAATGTTGCCACTGACGGTTCGATCACACCGGATGACGCACTAACACAAGCAGCTAAAATAATGAGAGATCACCTCCAGCTCTTCATCAATTTTGATATCGAGCAGGAAGACACTCACGAAGAAGTAAAGAAGGATTCTGAAAAAGACAGGATCAGGAAGATACTTCTGACGAACGTTGACGATCTTGAGTTAAGCGTGCGCGCTCATAATTGCCTGAAAGCTGCTAACATCAAGACCATCTCCGATCTTGTGGCCAAGGATGAAGCCGAAATGCTCAAGTTCAGGAACTTCGGCCGGAAGTCACTTGCGGAATTGATGGAGATCGTCGAAACACTCGGCCTTGAATTTGGCATGAATATCGACGAATACATTAAAGACGAAAGCAGTTCAAACTAATCCGGATGAAGGTTTAAGAAATGAGACACAGAGTTAAAGGTAGAAAATTAAAGAGAACACACAGCCACAGGAATGCTCTTCTGAAGAACCTGGCCGGCTCACTCTTTCTGCACAAGAGGATCGAGACCACACTTGCTAAAGCCAAAGAGTTGAGATCTTTCGCTGAACCACTTATCACCAGAGCCCGCAAAGGCACACTCCACGATCAGAGGATCGTTATGAGCGTACTCAGGAACAAAGAAGCAGCCAAAGAGCTCTTCAGAAGTGTTGTTCCTCAGGTCGGTGAAAGAAAAGGCGGTTACACAAGAGTTGTAAGAACAGGTATCAGACTTGGTGATGCTGCCCAGATGGCCATCATTGAACTGGTTGATTACAACGAAGCGGCCAATCAGCTTGCACAGGCACGCCAGGAAGCCCGCGAAGCTGCAGCACAGACCAAGAAAGAAAAGGACGCTGAAAAAGCTTCAGCCGGGGCTTGATCTCCTTAAATGATTAATACGGAAGAGTAATCCGCGCGCGGGTTACTCTTTTTTTTTCTATGTTCGAGACAGTTGAATTCACAGGATCCTTCACGGATCTTTCATCATTAAAAAACAGGTTGCCCGAGGTGGTGATCGCCGGCAGGTCCAATGCCGGCAAATCATCTTTCATCAACCATATTACCGGTAAAGCCGGTATTGCGAGGGTAAGTTCAACCCCGGGCAAGACGCGAGCGCTCAACTACATCAGGATCGACGGGGCATTCTACTTCGTTGACCTTCCCGGTTATGGCTACGCCAAGGTCAGCAAGACCGAGAGGGACCGTTGGAGCAGGTTCATCGGCGAATACTTCAAAGGCTCTGAACATGTCAGGATGATTATCCACCTCGTCGACAGCAGGGTCCCCGGCAGCAGCCACGACCTCGAGTTTCATGAGTTCTGTTCAGCTTTTTCACCGGGTTACATTATGCTTCTCACAAAGACCGACAAACTGAACCAGAGCGAAATGAGCAGTGCCATGAAAGCGGCGGAAAAGTGTTACCCGGGTATGAAAGCCTTCCGGGATATTTTCCCCTACACCATCAGGTCAGGAAAGTTCAAAAAACATGTGGTCAACGCCATCAGAGATCATTTAAATTAAAAGAGTTGTCTTTTGATTTGATTATCTGATTGCACAAGACTATTTTTGAAGTTTAAAGAGTTTCGAAATTCGGATGAACAAAAAACAGCTCACAAAATACGGACTTATCGCGTTAGCACCGGTCTTTCTGGTGCTACTGATCCTTATTGGTGACACCGTTACCCGGATTGTCATGGGACTGGTACTTGTTACAGATCTGCTCTATCTTTTCCTCCTTTTCAAAAGGGAAAGAACCGAAAAGACATTCGATGAAATTCTGAAAGAAGCCAAACCGCACAGTGAATCACACGATATTTTCGATGCCGATACCATTAAGGTAACCGGCAAGTACGTCCCGCAAGAACAACAGGCGCCTCAGAAGCCTGTAGCCCCCCTGTTCAAGCAGAACACTGTTACCACTACCGAGGCTCCGCGCAGGGAAAAATTTGTTATCCTTAGCGATGAAGAACCCTCTGACATAAGCGAACGCTACTTCGAGATCATCAACGAAGCCGCTCCCGGTCTAGAGAATAACAAAGCCACTATCAGTTTCTTTCTCGACAAGATGATCAAGCTTGTACGCGAAGGAATGATGGCGCACACCGCAGCATTTTTTTGGGTAAACCAGAACACCAGGAAGATCACACCCGCGGCCTATATTGTCGGCACCGATGATTTCAAGGTGGCACCAATTCCACTCGAAAACGATCTGTTAAGCCAGGTTGTATTAACTGAGAGACCTGTCTCACGGGAGAGTATTTCTGCCGGTGATGAAGTGTCACTGATCAGGTATTACAATGGTCCACACGGTATCAGGAGTTTCGGAGCCGTTCCCGTTTATTTTGACCGGAAAGTCATTGGTGTAATGGCGGTCGACAGCAAGGATGAAGACGCTTTCGGACCTGAAACCCTCTTTGCAATGGGACGTTACGTAAGAATAATCACACATGTTCTTTCGATCGTGCAAACCGGATTTCTGGAGGGTTTGGCGGAAAAACGCCTCAAAGCGATGAACGGGATAATCGATCAGTTGCTGATATCCAATTCGGTCGACGATATTTTAGGTGTTTTTGAGCAACGCCTGCGTGAACTTATACCGGCAAAGGTTATTTATTTTCTGGATTTTCCCGGTACAACGAACTCACTCAGAATTTCAAGGGTCTTCACCACCGAAGGTGTTCCATACGTACCCGAAGGTACAGAAGTGGAGGTGGCCAACACGCTCGCCGGGAATCAGCTCTCGAATCCGGGGCCTTTATATTACAAAAATGTGACTGAGGAGGGTATCCCCCGGTTCAATCCCAACGAAGAGAGGGTAGAGGCGGGGTCGCTTCTTACAGTTCCGCTTAACATTAACGGTCAGTTGATCGGGATACTTTGCCTCGAATCACCTGAGAACAACGCATTCACCTCGGCTGAATCACGATTCGTCGCCAGACTGAACTCACTTCTATCCTATGTCTTCTACAACTACTCGCTGCAGATGATGCTCCGGAATGATGTTCTCTACGACGCGGAGACGAGAGTGATGAACAAAAAATTCTTCATGGAGCAGGTCGATCAGGAGTTGCAGAGATTAAAGATGAATAATCTCCAGGGAGCATTGGCCCTCGTGAGTATCGACAAAGCTCCGGAGCAGATGGAACTTTTTGGTTCGGATATCTCCTCCAAGCCGCACCTCCGGCTTGCGGAGTATCTCAGGAGTGAAGCCGGGGTGGAGCATACGATCGGTAAGCTTGACAAAGACATCTATGGAGTCTTCAGTTTCGGCAGGGATGCAAAGAAAGCTTACATCTGGGCAGAAAAGTTGAAATCGAAAGTCGCCAAGCAGTCATCAACCGCAGCGGGAGGCGGCAATGGTTTTACGATCTCTGTAGGTATTGCGCCCGCTGAGAATAAAGGCAGTTTTGAAGAGATATTCCAGTTGGCCCTTCTTGCCCTGCAGAAAGCACAGGAAGGTACCGGCGGGAAAGTTGTGTCGTCAACATAGGAGAAACGGGATCAGAAATTTTATTTTTATTGTGCTCGACGGAGTCGGTATAGGCGAACTTCCTGATGCTCCCAATTACAACGACCAGGGGAGCAACACACTTTACAACACAGCGATTAAAACAGGCGGACTGAACATTCCCAACCTCAGGGCACTTGGGCTCGGAAATATCAGACATATCCCGGGCGGTGCTCCCGTTGGTGCTCCCGCGGGAGCATTTGGGAAAATGCTTGAGGTCTCCAAAGGGAAAGACTCAACTTCAGGCCACTGGGAGCTCGCGGGAATAATATCCCCGAGGGATTTTGATTATTTCCCGGACGGTTTCCCAACTGCAATGATGGACGAGTTCCTCAGTCTCACCGGATGCTCCGGTTACCTCGGTAACAAGGCGGCTTCAGGCACAGAGATAATAAAGGAACTTGGTGAGGAACATATCCGGACAGGTTTTCCAATCGTCTATACTTCAGCAGATTCGGTTTTTCAGATCGCGGCTCATGAAGAGCATTTCGGACTCGAAAGACTGTATGAAGTATGCGAGATAACCCGGCATAGACTTTTGAACAACCATTTCGTTGGTCGCGTAATAGCGAGACCCTTCATTGGTGAATCGGCGGAGACCTTCAAGCGCACAACTAACAGAAGGGATTATTCTCTCGATCCCCCCGGGGATACAATGCTCGATCATCTTCGCTCCAATGGTATCAAAACAGTGGCCATCGGTAAGATCGGTGATCTCTTCAACGAAAAAGGGCTGGATGTTATTATCCACACCAAATCAAACAGTGAAGGATGCCGGGAAACGCTCAAGGCAATGAAGGAATACTCAAATTCTTTCATCATGACAAATCTTGTCGACTTCGATGTCTATTTCGGTCACAGACTCG
>RHKR01000252.1 GCA_008363265.1 Chlorobiota bacterium | reverse complement strand
ACTGGTTACGGTGCTCTTGCCTGCAGGCAGCGTGAGTCTTGAGAGTGGTACTTCGGCCATGTCGGTCGGGGAACTCGTTACTGATACTCCGCTCACAACAACTCTGGATGAGAACGGAAAAGCCACTTGGAAACTTGGCGGAAAACTGAATGTCTCAGCCGGTCAGGAACCGGGTGATTACTCAGGCTACATTCTGATTATGGTTAATTATTAGTTCAGAACCGGGCAACCGGACAAACAGAATAAAAATTTAAACAGGAGTAACAGATGTTACGAAAAATATTCATCACTTTAGCGGTCATGCTTTTAGGCATGGGCGTGGATGCTTTGGCACAAAGCCCGACGGCCCAGATGTTCGTCACCGCCAGGGTCTATAAAGCGATCACTGTCCTCAATACCAGAGAGCTCACATTCGGCCGGCTAGCGGTTGGCACTAACGGCGGTACCGTGACAATATCCAACAACGGTGTAAGATCATTCACAAATGATATTGTGCTGGTTACCAGCACATACAACTCTGCCCAGATCTCGATCAATGGTGAGGGTGAAATGCCGATTACGATCACAATGAACGATGTGATCAACCTTAGCGACGGAAATAGCCACGAGCTGGAGCTTGATCTGACTGCTTCAGAACTGATAGGCCAAATAATCCTTCTAAACGAAGCAGGAGTTCTTACGGTAAATGTTGGAGGAACGGTAACAATACCGCCGGGTTCTCCCGTTGGAACCTATACCGGTACAGTCAACTTCTCAGTAGTCTATTTTTGATCCTGAAACAATCAATCAAGGAGTAACCCATGTTACAGAAAATTATTAAAAGTACTGTGCTGTTGGCCCTCATTTTTATAGTGAAAGCCGGAGCGCAGAGCAGCCCCAGCCCGATAACGATCGATCCAACGATAAGAATAATCCAGCCGATCACCATTGAAAAAGTCCCGGACAAGGATCTTCATTTCGGCAAGTTCGCAGCTTATGTGTCGACCGAAGGAACAATAGTTCTTTCACCTGCGGGAGAAAGAACGCCTTCCGAAGGTATCGAACTGCTTGGCGGTTCAACCGTGGGAGCGGCTCAGTTTATTGTCAGAGGTCTCGAAGCCTCTCCTTTTTCACTTGATCTACCGCTCTCAACAACGGTTGTAAATCAGACCTACGGCACCGACGAAATGACTGTGACGAATTTCACGACTGATCTTTCCGGCTTCACGATCGGGACAGGCGGAACAACCACCTTCAATGTTGGTGCTACACTCAATAAAGGTGTGAATGACCGTAGAGGTACCTACATTGGTTCATTCTCCCTGACCGTGAATTATGAGTAGAACCGGAGTGATTTTGTTTACACGATCAACAACAAATATTAATATGAGGAGTAACAATATGTTACGCAAAATATTCTTTCTTACAGTGTTAATGGCTGCAGTCGGTAGCCTTACCGGCTACTCGCAGACAAATACGGCCACGGCAAGCGCGGACGCGGTTATGTCTCTCCCGGTCGCGGTTAATATCGGAAACTACATCGAGTTCGGCGGGTTTATGCCGGGTGCCACCCCGGGAACAGTGGTACTGCCTGCAAATCCTAACATGTCAAGACAAGCCACCGGTGGTGTAACACTTGTGTTAGCTCATACGAGTCAGTATGGTATCACCGTCGTAAGCGGGGAGCCCGGGTCTACATTTACACTTTTGCTCCCTTCAGACCCGGTCTCCATTAAACTGCAAAATAACCCGGAAATAGAGATGACTCTGACAAATATCGCTTACTTTTCTTACTCAGGCGTGTTGCAGCTGGATGAGGAAGGTTACCTGAGTATAACATTCGGTGGGACCTTAAATGTCGGAGCTGACCAGACAAGGGGAGATTATACAGGCAGTTTTGAGATTACTGCTGCTTACGAGTAGTGGATCAAAATGCATAAAGGTGAAAGAAAATCATCATGACAGGGATTGAATGCCCAAACCCGGGGAAAGGCCGCTCGCTCCTGTGGCCGTCCCCGGGTGGCTGATGAGGGTTACTGAAATATTTAAAACATTGCGCTGAAAACTAATGTGAGAAAAAAATGAAAAATATATTAAAACTGATGCTTTTTGCACTGCTTGTCGGACTGTCGACACCACCTGATATTATTGCCCAGGGCTCAGGCGGCGAGATCATGGTTGTGCCGACCCGTCTGGTGCTTAAGGATAACGACCGCACGGCGGAAGTTAATCTGATAAACAATTCGGATAAAAGACTTACATACCGGATCGACTTCATCAACCTTAAGATGGAACCCGACGGGAGTGTGAAAACAATCGAGACCCCCGAGGAGGGAGCACCGTTCGCGGACTCGATCCTCAGGGTGACACCGAGACAACTTGTGCTTGAACCAAATCAGACCCAGGTTGTAAGGCTTCAGATCAGGCGGTCACTCGGCACATTAACGGGTGAATACCGCTCCCATCTGCGGTTCCAGAACATTCCGGAGCAGACCACAGAAGCGGGTGACACCGCCAACGCGGAGGGCATCTCGATCAAGCTTATCCCGATATACGGTATTTCAATACCAGTAATTTTGAGGGGAAAGGATACTCAGGCGAAAGGGGAGTTCAGGAACATCAGTTTCAGGCAGGATACAACCGGTACAAATGTGATTTTTGACATTACCAGAACGGGTAACCGTTCACTTTTTGGCGAGGTTGAGGTTTCGTGGGTAAGGGATGAGGAAAAACCGGTTAAGGTCGGTGTGGTCCGCAATTTCGCGGTTTATCCGCCGATCGGCCATCGTACAGGAAAGATAAAACTGCAGTTGCCATCTGATTTCAAGAGTGGTGAGGGACAGTTCAGGCTTGTATTCAAAGATGGTGAGGTGCCTGAACTGCCGTTGATCACAGAAACCACGGTTCCGGCAGTAATTCAGTAAACAGCGGCTGAAAACGATTGATCAATGAAAAGGCTGTTCCTTTGGCTTACATTCATAAGCCTGATCACCGGGAGCTTATTCGGTACTGAGCCGGACGGCGGCGGGTCGCCCTGGAAGCCGGTGAGCTGGCCCGAGGATGATCTTCTTATCTGCGAACTGATCCTGGGCCGTTACACGGTCAGCAAGGAGATCGCGGTGTATGTGACTGACAAAGGTATCATGTTGCCTTTAGGGGCTATTTCAGACGCAATGGAGATACCCATCGAGGTCAGGCCTGATGAGGGTCTGGCCTCAGGGTATCTTTATGACAAGAGCAATGTACTCGAACTGAACTTCAACCAAAACTCGGGAGTTGTTTTCGGAAAAGCGATCGCACTCGATACAGTGAACGCGGGAGCCACTTATGAAGATATTTATATCGAGCTGAATACTTACGCGGCGTGGTTCGACTGGAAGATCGAATTCAACCGCCTCGATATGAGGATCACGGTAACTCCCATTAAGAAGTTACCGATTCAGATGAGATGGGAGAGGGAGTCGGGAGCCAGGCCTGCCACTAAAACCATGGCGAAAGCGCCCTCTAACCATCCTGTGATCGAGAACGGGTATCAATATGCCACACTTCCGCAGACCGATATCAGACTCAGTAACTCTTCAAATTTCAAGCCGAACGGCACTTCCTCCTCTATTTCCTACACGCTTCTTATGAGTGGTGACCTTCTGAAAATGAACGGGTTCATCTACCACAACGGAAGGGACGGAAGTGCTGAGGGAGTAACTAACATTACACTTGGCCGGGTTGATCCCGACGGGGGACTGTTCGGTCCGGCAAAAGCCACCTCATTTCAGGTCGGAAATGTATCCCTGCCGGGCTCAATGATATTCCCCTCAACAGGCAACGCGATCGGTTTCAGGATCAGCAACCGCCCTACATTTCAGCCCGAGTATTTCAATTTCCAGAATATTGAAGGTGTGCTTCCCGCGGGATGGGATGTGCAGCTCTTCAGGGATAATGAGCTGATCGGATATATTACTTCCAATGCTGAAAACCGTTATCTCTTCAAAGAAATACCTCTTTTCTTCGGCATGAACAATTTCCGGCTGGTCTTCTACGGTCCTGGCGGCGAGGTTAAAGAGGAAAAGAAGAGCTACAACATCGGCCGGAATTTCATTAAACCGGGCGAAACCTACTACACCCTGACGCTGGCCGGATACAAAGGCGACAGCAGAACCTACGGAAAGGTTGAACTCGGTCTGATAAATGAGGTTACACTTGCCATCAACACTTCAGCGGTGGATATCGAAGGTGACCGCCACTACTATGCCGGACTGGGTGCCAACGCTTTCCTGGGGCCGGTTGTTATCAGTCCGCAATTCGCCTACGATATGACCGAAAACCTCCTGACATTTGAAACAGGGCTTCAGACCAGGCTGTGGGACCTCAGCATCAACGCCGGTATAACCAACTTTTCACCCTACCAGACGGGTACTCAGGGCGCCAGATCGCAGGCTATGAAGAACCGCCGTACCATCGCGGTTTCCGGGATCGACTTCGGACAGAAGCCCCTCTTTTCCCCGATAATGTTCCAGTATCAGGGAAGCACAAGCTTCCTCGATCTTAATGAAGATCTAATCTCTTTCTCCTCAGGACTCTCCATCGCGGGGCTGAACATCGGTAACACTCTCAGGTGGAGAGTGAACGAATATACTGTGAACACACTTGAGCCGGCACTAAAATACACAGCAACTTCAAATCTTTCACTGTATGGGTTAATGGTTCAGGGGAGTCTTGAATTCGGAATGTCACCGGAATGGTTTGTTAACATGG
>RHKR01000251.1 GCA_008363265.1 Chlorobiota bacterium | reverse complement strand
ACGAGGACACGGTCGAAGAGCTCATCCTCGTACTCGAGCGCGTCGGTTGCAACGAATTTAACGATCGAAACACCGAGCCGGTCGAGGTTGGCCTGCATCATCTTGACGCGGCTTTCAAACTTGTCGAGAGCCACCACTTCCCCCGTGTTGCTCATCAGATCGGCTATATAGGCACTTTTGCCTCCGGGAGCGGCACACATATCGAGCACCCTCATCCCCGGTTTCACGTCGAGAAGGAGGCACGGCATGCCGGTGCTTTCATCCTGGATCGCGAAGTAGCCTTCGGCGAAGTACTGCCAGTTCTGAATGTTCGTGAGAATCTGTAATCTGTAAAAATGATCGTTGTAAATTCCCGGTGTGTACCTGAGATTAACCGATTGCAGAAGCCCCTCGAACTCCTGCCTGTCAACCTTAAGCCCGTTTATCCTCAGTGTGAGTGTCGGCCTTTCGTTGTTCGCCGCCATGAGAGTTTCAACGGCTTCGCGTCCGTACCTCGCCACCCACCTTTTGGCGAGCCATGTCGGATGAGAATAATATGCGGCGAGGTAACTCACCAGGTTCTCTGCCGGATCGGGGTATCTCAACCCGTTTTTCGATCTGATTATGTTCCGCAGAACGGCGTTCGTGATATCCGCGGGTTTCTGTCCCTGAAGTTTCTTTACGAAATCGACCGCCTCGTTCACGATAGCGTAATCGGGTATCTTGTCAAGGAACATGATCTGATAAAGGGCCACACGGAGCGCGTTCTTTAATACCGGTATAGCTTTCGAGAACTGCCCTTTGTAGAAACCGGCAAGGATCCAGTCGAGCCTTCCCATCCATCTTACAACCCCGTGAACAAGTTCATAGAGCAACGCCTTGTCCTGACCGGAGAGATCAGAGTTCTTCAACTCATGATCCAGCAGTTTCTCAAGGTATGAGTCGGTACGCTCTATCCTGTCAAGTATCTTGACGGCAGTACCTCTCACACCGGTGTAAAGATCTTTCACTCTGTGTTCTTCAATTTCCATATTCTAAAACTTTAAACTCTCTTTAACACAACAAATCGATCGCAGTTAAACTCTCACCACTCACTACTCACCACTCACTACTAATACGGGAACCCCATCTTCCTTCTCTGTTTATGAGTAAGGTCAAAAACCTTGCGGAAGAGTTGTTCTTCTGTCTCTGAGATCGTTCTGTTACGCCTTTGCACCACCCTTTTGGCAGTTTCGAGGCTCTTTTCAATGTCGTAAGTTGTCATCATGTCGGCACCTCCCCACGCGAAGCTCGGGATATACTTCATCGGGAAGCCGGGACCGAAAATATTGCTTGAAAAACCGACCACTGTCCCCGTGTTGAACATCGTGTTGATCGCGGTTTTTGAGTGGTCACCCATTATCAGACCAAGGAATTGCTGGCCTGAATCGACCTGCTCCCCGTTGACGGTGATCTTCACGGTTCCGTAGTTGTTCTTAAGATCGCTGTTGTTCGTATCGGCACCAATATTCACCCAACTGCCGATGTAGGCGTGCCCCATGAATCCGGAATGCTGTTTGTTCGTATAAGGTGAGATTATCGATCCCTCGATCTCACCACCGACTTTACACACCTTCCCGACCGTAACCCCACTGTATATCGATGCCGCGGGCTTGACTTTCGTGCCGCGACCGATACAGACAGGACCTTCGATAACCGCGTTCGGGTAAATCAGCGCATCCGCATTGATGAAAACCGGCCCTTTGGATGCATCGATAACAGCACCCGGCATTATCACAGCTGATTCATGCAGGTAAATATTCTCCTTCTCGATCAGAACCGCGCTCGGATGCACGTTCCCTCTGACACGGTCTTTCGGTCCGAAGCCCTGAATATCCATGTAGGCGTAAAAATCGTTGGAGATCTCTTTCGCGTTGTTGTGGATAAGATCCCAGATGTAGGTCGCGTATTTCACATCCACCTGCTCTACGGGAATACCGTCGAAATCGGAAATGGTGATGAGGTCTTCAAGCCCAAGTTTAAGACTCTCAAGTTTCTTCCCCGATACCTTCGCCGCTATAATAGTCTCGCCGTTCAGATACAGTCTGTCACCCGGCGCGTCGATTTTAATGATATTGGCCAGATCGGGCGGGGCGATCACCCTGCCGTTGATGAACAGACATTCATCGTGATCTATTTCATTCACCCTGAAAACGGGGTTCTTCAATCCGATGAATGCTTTAAGATAACCACGGGTGTGAAAGACAATATCAATCCCCGGATAAGCCCTTTTGATCTTATCGCGGAGTGTGTGAATACCGCAAAACAGATTGTAGGTTGGCCTTGTAAGGATCATCGGTTCAAAATGATCGTAGTAAATATCTTCAAAGAGGCAGATCTGCATTTTAAGCTCGACTAAAAGATTCTAAGAAAAAATGCAATATAAGTATTTCAAAAGAAAGAGTTTTTACTTTTAAGGAATGAAGCCTGTTAAAACCGAAAAAGGCTGCCCAAAATGAGCAGCCTCTCCGTTCAAAAACCTAATTGGGCTTAGTTCCCTGGTTTTGCGTACTTCTTCATGAACTTCTCTACTCTACCTGCAGTATCAAGAAGTTTCTGTTTACCGGTGAAGAATGGATGTGAACCACTGGAAATCTCAAGCCTTACAAGCGGATAAGTATTTCCATCTTCCCATACGATCGTTTCAGAAGCTTTTATTGTCGATTTCGTTAATACGGCGAAATCGCACGAAAAATCTTTGAAAACCACCGGCCTATAGTGAGGATGAATTCCTTTTTTCATTTTTCTCGCGTTTTTTTGTTTTACTAAATTTACTAAACAGTTTTGCAATATAATTATTTTTGAGTTCCCCGTAAAATTAATTCTTGATCCCCACTTGAACTCTTTCATTCCGGGAATTGGTTACTATTATTGGAGAGACCACTATGAAAAAGTTATTATTCCTTCTACTTACAGTCATTGCCAATTCCCCGCTTCTTCCCCAAAAGTTGGAGGACATTTCCATGATCTGGGAGTCGCGGTACGACATTATTGATCTCGGTGAGTCAGCCAACCGGATTCAGGCTTCGTTACGTATCCCATTCGAGATCGATCTGGCCGGAATTGTAAGCGTGAACGGCCTAACCTCAACCGGAAGCAGCTTCCAGTCACGCTGGGAAACCGTGAAAGATTTCAGGATAAAGGATGAACCCAGAAGATTCAACCTCAATTTGAGACAGCTCTTCCTTGAAAAGAATATCAATGACCTCCGGATCCAGTTCGGCGCCATCCCGTCCGTTAAAGGAAGTGTCTCCTCCACCGGCCTCGGCAGCAACGGGTGGATCGATGGCTTCAGGGTTGATCAAAAAACCGGGATCGGTACCTTCGAGATCGCCGCCGGCAGCATCAACGAGATCAACAATCCTAATTATTTCGACCGTGATTTCGTAGCCAACTATTTTGAGTTCGAATATTCAAGCGCGCAGATTCTGAACACAAACTTTGAGCTTTCATACGAAAAATTCCACTTCACCGACTACCTCAGAAGCGAGATCCGGCATGACATGATCAACGACGGCGATCAGCATCTTGAATTGGCTCTTGAAGGTCTTTACAATACACAAAAAAACAGCCTGAGTTTCGGCATCACCGTTACCACTTCACCACTGGCTTTCGTGGATAAAGAACTTAAGAAATATTGGGAGGTGAAGGCTTACTATAATCATACTGACGAGAATATCGGTTTACGCGGGATCCTGACGGATGATTTTTACCGGCTTGGCAACTCTCTCACAATCGAGATGAAGGGTGCGATCACGAAAAAGAAGGGACTCGCCTGGTTCGCCGAAGCCTACATTTCAGAAGTGCCGCGTCTGATCGCCGGCCTCAGAATCGATGTTGAATAAAGATCACCCGGCGGCCTGATGGTGCTGTATCCTCAGGATCAGATACCAGACAAAAACCACCAGCAGAGGAAACTCCTCTTTTGTCACGAAAACAGGATCAGCTTTTACATCCGCTTCTGTTCGGAAGAAACTGCGGTGCTTTATCTCAAAAAGTACGGCCCCAGTATCGCTTAGGATCGAGAAATTTTTCCCCATGAAAGTTCTGTGAAAAAGGAACGTTTTCGCTCCAACGACGATCTCACTGTCTTTCAGCAATTTTTCCTTCGGCATTGCCACAACTACCTGACCTGAGACTCTGTCTTTCATTTCAACCAGCCCTTTAAACAGCTTCGGCTGGTATGCGTCAAACACGTGCCCCAGCATCTCCACTTCCACCGCGTTGCTGAAAAATTTCGGGTAACGCATCACCGCCACCACATCGTTATCCGCGTAAAGGGTGTACTCCTGCTTAAAGAATTTCTCCTGTTTCCAGGTGATCTTTTTGCCTCTGAACATTTCAGTGAGTGTCATTTTGGTTCGCTATTAAAAATGAAATGATGTGTAAAATTAAGGAATGGGGGGGAGATATTATTGCGTAATATTTTTAATACCGAATTCCCACCCGGGAATGAATTCCCGGGCTATTGGTTCCCCCACCCCGGCATTTAGACCAATAGCGTGGGGTTTCAACCCCACGAAAACAGAAAACATCGACAATAAAAAAGGCTCCCAATTTCTCAGGAGCCTTAAAATTTTGGTACCATTCTCCCCTCGCCTTGTAGGAGAGGGGTTGGGGGTGAGGTACTACTTCATCAAAAGCATCTTCTTAACCGAAACAAAATCCCCGGCTACGAGTTTGTAAATGTAGAAACCTGATGAGAGTTCATTACTG